>CAMWIG010000051.1 GCA_947174295.1 uncultured Alistipes sp.
CTGCCCGCGACGTCGCTCGTGCTCGATGAGCTCGATGCCGACCGCTACGTCGTGCATTTCGGCTCGAAGTTCGACAACGATAAAAAGGGCGCTTGGGTCGGCGTGACGTCAAACAATGCGGTGACCGAGGAGGAGAATTGCGCAGTGGTTTCGTTGAATGTCGCCAAGACAGCGACTGACGGTACGGTAACCTATCGCGGCGACTTCGGCACTAATCGCACGATTCCGATGATTCCCGGCAATTACCGTTACTTCGCAATCAAGACCGATGCCCGCACGTTGACTCAGAATACGGGCATATGGAGCAATGCCAACGGTTGCGTGAAGTTCAATCCGCAGTCGTTCGGCGCATGGAATAACCGCAGTTGCAAAGTCGATGGACACTTCTCGTATGTCAATACGACCGACTGCCTGGACGGAGTGGAGATACTCGTATTCGATGCTATGGGTCAGTATGCTACGGCGGTGGATGGCACGAAGTACATGTCGACATCCAGACCGTATGATTTGAAGTGCACCTTCACCGTGGCCGATATGCCCGTGAAGAATCCCGCGGATGATTTCGCACCCGCCTATCGCGTATACTGGGCCGGATTCTTTACCAGCATCGACGAGATTACGGAGTATTCGAAACGCGACAATCTGACCGGCGCATTCGACGATTATGCGTATTAGCACTCCCTCTTCGGGCTCCGTTTCTTAGAGCTGTCGAATGGACGAGCCGCTATCCTTGAAAGAGGGTAGCGGCTCGTTTCGTATCTCGCGGAGTGGGGCCCGATGCGCATGGCCGGCTCCGTCGTATCGTGCGCTGCGTTCGTCGGAGCTCGCGGTGTCGGAGTGCCGCTGTCAGAAGAGCGAGCCGGGGTCGGCATCGGGCGTGAGGCCCAGATGGCGGTAGGCGATTTCGGTCGCCTCGCGGCCTCGCGGCGTGCGTTTGAGGAAGCCCTCCTTGATGAGGAACGGCTCGTAGACATCCTCTATCGTGCCGGCCTCCTCGCCGACGGCCGTGGCTATGGTGTTCAGACCCACGGGGCCGCCCTTGAACTTCTCGATGATGGTTTGCAGGATGCGGTTGTCCATCTGGTCGAGTCCGCAGGAGTCGATGTTCAGCGCCCGCAGTGCGAAGCGCGTGATTTCGAGGTCGATGTGCCCCTCGCCCTTGACCATGGCGAAATCCCTCACGCGGCGCAGCAGGGCGTTGGCTATTCGCGGCGTGCCGCGCGAGCGGCGAGCGGTCTCGTATGCCGCGTCGTCGTCTATCGAGACATCGAGTATGCGGGCCGAGCGCTTCACGATGCGCGAGAGCACCTCCGTATCGTAGTACTCCAAGTGGCACTGTATGCCGAATCGTGCGCGCAGCGGCGAGGTGAGCAGACCGCTGCGGGTCGTGGCGCCGATGAGCGTGAAAGGCGACAGCTCGATTTGAATCGAGCGCGCCGAGGGGCCCTTGTCGAGCACGATGTCGATTTTGTAGTCCTCCATTGCCGAGTAGAGATACTCCTCGACGATGGGGCTCAGGCGGTGTATCTCGTCGATGAAGAGCACGTCGCCCGGGTTGAGGTTGGTGAGCAGTCCCGCCAGGTCGCCCGGCTTGTCGAGCACGGGGCCCGACGTGACGCGCAGCTGCGCTCCCATCTCGTGGGCTATGATGTTGGCGAGCGTGGTCTTGCCCAGTCCCGGAGGGCCGTGCAGCAGTACGTGGTCGAGCGAGTCGCCGCGCATGAGCGCCGCCTTTATGAATATTTTCAGATTGTCGACGATTTTGTCCTGCCCCGAGAAGTTGTCGAGCTCCTGCGGGCGGATGCGATTTTCGAATTCGAGGTCGCTCTCGATATTGCGCATGTTTCTGTCTGTCGCCATTTCGGTGTCGTTATTATATGCAAAGATATGAATAAGCGAGTGCAATGCCAAATTTATTCGAGCATTGCCGAGCGGGAATATCTAAGGCGACAGCCAAAGTATGAATAAGCGAGTGCAAAAGCAAGTTTGCTTGCATTTCGCCTGGCTGGACGGCCGTCAGCGAGGCCCGATGTTGCCGCGAATGCCGGTTCGAGGGGCTGCGTGTGCCGGGTTACGGCAGGAAACGGCCTTTTCGCGGTATGTTTTGTACGCAATTTGCAATTCAGCGGATGTTGACGGATGACGGCCGGCGTCGCGAAATGTCCCGCCCCGGAGTCCGATATGTTGAACCAAAATAGTGAAAAATTATGTTTTACCACTCCAAAGAGTTGCAGTTCAAGGCGAGAGTTTCGCGTCCCGATCCGCGTTTCGCCCGTCTTCTTCTCGAACAGTTCGGCGGCGGCAACGGCGAGTTGAAAGCCGCCATGCAGTATTTCGTGCAGGCGTTCGCATGCCGCAAGCCCTATCCCGACAAGTACGACATGCTGATGGACATCGCCACCGAGGAGCTCGGACACCTCGAAATCGTCGGCGCGACGATTCAGATGCTGCTCACGGGCGTGAACGGCGAGCTCAAAGACGCCGCCGAGCGCAGCAGCGTGTTCGGCGAGGGTATCTCGCGCGACGATGTGCTCGACGAGGCCTTTTCGGTCAATCCCCAGTTCGGTGTTCTCACGGGCGGCGGTCCGGCTCTGACCGACAGCAACGGTGTCCCCTGGCAGGGGTATTATGTCAATGCCGTGGGCGATGCGACCGTCGACCTGCGTTCGAACATCGCGGCGGAGTCGCGAGCGAAAATCGTCTACGAGTATCTCATGAAGTTCACCGACGACAAGGACGTGCTGGCGACGCTCAATTTCCTGATGGCCCGCGAAATCGCGCACTTCCAGCAGTTCGAGGCGGCGCTCGAAACCATTCAGCCCAACTTCCCTCCCGGCGTGTTGCAGGGCGACCCGCGCTACTGCAACATCTACTCCAACCACTCGTGCGGCGAGGATGCCCGCGGCCCGTGGAACGAGGGCGAAAGCACGGGACTCGGCGAGCAGTGGCAGTATGTCGAGGATCCGCGCGCGTATGCTGCCGAGACGGACGGTCTTACGAATGTGCGTCCGCAGGGCACCGACCGCACGGAGGCTTCGGTGCGTGCCGCCGACCGCAAGCTCGGCAAGCGCCGCAGCGAGGAGATTCGCAGCGCCACGCCGCAGAAGGATATGCAGTGGTGCGAGTACGGTTCGCGGCCATCGGCGAAAAAGCCGCGCCGCCAACCCGTCGAGCAGGAGTAGAAGCGCCGTCCGAAGCCGGTCGGCACGGCTCTGCCGCGGATGCGGCAGGCCGGAGCGATATCCTTCTCTGCCGCACGGTTGCAGTCGCGAATGCCTTTTGGTATATCTTTTGCGCTTAACGCGGCATACACCTGATTCCGGGTTTCGACGGCCGGTCGCGCAAGCGGAGGCCGCAGCCGGGAAATGTTTAATTTAAAAACAAAAACTATTATGAAAGAGTCTACCAGCAAAACATCGACTCGTGCACAGTCCGGTAAGAATACCGGCGACTCGAAGTCGTCGAAGACGACGGCTACGCGCGGCACCTCTTCGTCGCGCAGCAACACTTCTTCGTCGCGCAGCACCTCGAACAGCCGTGCTTCGCACAACAACAATCCTCAGGGTCACAACCAGTACACGAAGAAGTAGCGTCCGCTGCCGGCCGCAGCTCCGTATCCGTTGCGGGGCGTACAGACTGGCGCACGACGTCTTATGAAACATGAATTTCGCCCCTGCCGGTTTTATGCGGCAGGGGCGAAATCGTGAATCGGGAAGGCCGCCCGGCGGCTCTTCCGCAGTGAATCGGTACTCTACTTCTTGGTCTTGGGAGCCAGAATCATGTTCATCTTCTTGCCTTCGAGCGACGGCATGAGTTCCACCTTGGCGAACTCTTCGAGGTCGGTGGCGAAGCGCAGAAGCAGAATCTCGCCCTGCTCCTTGAAGACAATCGAACGACCGCGGAAGAAGACGTAGGCCTTGACCTTTGCGCCCTCTTTGAGGAAGTTCTCGGCGTGTTTGAGCTTGAAGTTGTAATCGTGGTCGTCGGTCTGCGGGCCGAAACGAATCTCCTTGATTACGACCTTCACCTGCTTCGCCTTAATCTCCTTGGCCTTGCGCTTTTGCTGGTAAAGGAACTTCTGGTAGTCGGCGATGCGGCACACGGGAGGGTCTGCCTTGGGCGAAATTTCGATGAGGTCGATCTCCATCTCGTCGGCCATGCGTATGGCTTCGCGTGTGGGCAGCACGACCGGCTGCTCGATATTGTCGCCTACGACACGCACCTGCGGCGCCGTAATCTCGTTGTTGATGCGGTGCGGATTCTCCTTCTCTCTTTGAGGGAAACGGCCGCGAGGCCCCTGCCCGCTTCTGTTCTGCGTGTTATTCCCCGAGTTGTTCGGTCTCGGATGGAATGGACGTGGAGTTGCGATAATATTTGAAATTTAATTGGTTTGTACTATTCGTTTTTCATCTTGTTGGCCTCGATTTCGTCGCGGACCAACGAGGTGATGTAGTCGCGGAATCCGTCGAGAGTCATCTGGCCCTTGTCTCCTTCGCCCTGCGCGCGGACCGACACCAGACGCTCGGCAGTCTCCTTTTCGCCCACGAT
The DNA here is from genome assembly GCA_947174295.1 of uncultured Alistipes sp. Taxonomy (GTDB): domain Bacteria; phylum Bacteroidota; class Bacteroidia; order Bacteroidales; family Rikenellaceae; genus Alistipes. Next base: position 4,549 of record CAMWIG010000051.1, read on the forward strand.
GAGCAGATAGGGGATGCGTTTGAGCTCGTTGTCGCGAATCTTGCGGCCGATTTTCTCGTTGCGGTCGTCGACCTGCGTGCGGACGTCGAAACGGTTGAGGTATTCCGACACCTCCTGCGCGTAGTCGTTGAACTTCTCCGAGATGGGGAGCACCACGACCTGGTCGGGCGAGAGCCAGAGCGGGAACTTGCCGCCCGTGTGCTCCAACAGCACGGCCACGAAGCGCTCCATCGAGCCGAACGGCGCACGGTGAATCATAATCGGGCGGTGGAGTTTGTCGTCGGCGCCCTTGTAGGTCAGGTCGAAACGCTCCGGGAGGTTGTAGTCCACCTGAATCGTGCCGAGCTGCCACTTGCGGCCGATGGCGTCCTTGACCATGAAGTCGAGCTTCGGGCCGTAGAATGCCGCCTCGCCGTATTCGACAACGGTATTCAGACCCTTGGCCTTGGAGGCTTCGATGATTGCGCTTTCGGCCTTCTCCCAATTTTCGTCCGTACCGATGTACTTCTCTTTGTTGTTGGGGTCGCGCAGCGAAATCTGTGCCGTATAGTTGTCGAATTTCAGCGTGCGGAAGATGTAGAGCACGATGTCGATGACCTTCTCGAACTCTTCGAGCAGCTGGTCGGGGCGGACGAACATGTGGGCGTCGTCCTGCGTGAAGCCGCGCACGCGCGTCAGTCCGTGGAGCTCGCCCGACTGCTCGTAGCGGTAGACCGTGCCGAACTCGGCCAGACGAACCGGCAGGTCCTTGTACGAGCGGGGCTTGTACTTGTAAATCTCGCAGTGGTGCGGGCAGTTCATGGGTTTGAGCAGGAACTCCTCGTTTTCGTCGGGCGTGTGAATGGGCTGGAACGAGTCCTTGCCGTACTTGGCGTAGTGGCCCGAGGTGACGTAGAGCTCCTTGTTGCCGATGTGCGGGGTGATTACCTGCTGGTAGCCGTAATCCTTCTGCACGCCGCGCAGGAACTGTTCCAGACGGTCGCGCAGCGCGGCGCCCTTGGGCAGCCACAGCGGAAGGCCCTGACCCACGCGCTGCGAGAAGTGGAACAGTTCGAGCTCCTTGCCAAGCTTGCGGTGGTCGCGCTTCTTGGCCTCCTCCATCATCGCCACGTACTCGTCGAGCATCGACTTCTTGGGGAACGAGATACCGTAGATGCGCGTGAGCATCTTGTTGTGCTCGTTGCCGCGCCAATATGCGCCGGCCACCGAGGTGAGCTTGATGGCCTTGATGTATCCCGTGTTGGGGATGTGCGGGCCGCGGCAGAGGTCGGTGAACGAGCCGTTGGTATAGAACGATATCGTACCGTCTTCGAGGTCGTTGATGAGCTCGACCTTGTACTCTTCGCCCTTGTCGGCGAAGGTTTTCAGGGCGTCGCACTTGGCCACTTCGGTACGGACGAGCTGCTCCTTGTTGCGGGCGAGCTCGGTCATCTTGGATTCGATTTTGGCGAGGTCGGCTTCGGTGATGGGCGTCGGCGAGTCGACGTCGTAGTAGAAACCGTTCTCGATTGCGGGGCCTATGCCGAACTTGATGCCCGGGTAGAGCTCCGTGAGGGCCTCGGCGAGCAGGTGCGACGACGTGTGCCAGAAGGCGTGCTTGCCCTCTTCGTCGTCCCATTTGTAGAACTTGATCGCAGCGTCCTCTTCGATGGCGCGGGTCATGTCGACCGTAGCGCCGTTTACCGAAGCCGCGAGAGAGTCGGCAGCTAAACGAGGGCTGATGCTCTCGGCGATTTGGTAAGCGGTTGTCCCTTTGGCGCACTCCTTTACCGAGCCATCGGGAAATGTAATTTTAATCATTTATAGTTTGTTTTGTGAACCTTTTCGGCGCTTCCACAATTACGAGACGGAATACGCCGATGCGGGTTCGGTTTTTACTCTTTTTTCTCCTCCTTCAACCGGCGGGCGGCCTCGTACCACATGCAGACGCCGCCGAATATTCCGGCTGCGGCGCATACGACCTCTTTCGCGTCGATGTCCGCAGCGCCGAGCGCATACTCCGCCGCTTCGGTTATGGCGAGCAGCACGGCCACCACGGTAATCAGTATGCCGAACGTGCGTTGTGTCGAGGCTTTCATGCGAGGTTACTCCTTTTCGGTGTCGGGCAGGTCCTTGACCGATATGTCGCGGCCCTTCTCCCGTTCGAAGTGTTGCAGCGGATTGCGGCTCCACTCGGCGTAGCGGCGGCGGCACTCGGCGATGTCGACGGCGGCATACACGGCGTTGCGCATCGACTGCGGGTCGGCCTTGCCGCGTCCTGCGATGTCGTAGGCCACCCCGTGGTCGGGCGACGTGCGCACTTTGGCGAGCGAGGCCGTGAAGTTCACCCCGTCGGGCGAGAGCGTCTTGAACGGTGCGAGCCCCTGGTCGTGGTACATGGCCAGCACGGCGTCGTAGCGTGCGTAGCCTCCGCTCGCGAAGATTCCGTCGGCGGCGAAGGGGCCGAATGCGAGGATTCCCTGCGTGAAAGCCTCCTCGACAGCGGGTTTTATTACGGTCTGCTCCTCTTCGCCCAGTAGGCCTCCGTCGCCAGCGTGGGGGTTGAGGGCCAGCACGGCGATGCGCGGCTTGACGATGCCGAAGTCCTCGACGAGCGAGCGTTCGAGACGCCGCAGGCGGTCGACGATGCACTCCTTCGATATTGCGGCGCTGACCTCCGCCACGGGAATGTGAATCGTCACGAGTCCCACGCGCAGACGGTCGCTGCACATTATCATGAGCGGTTCGCCGCCCAGTTCGGCGGCCATGAACTCCGTGTGGCCCGTGTAACGGAACGAGTCGCTCTGCACGGTCTCCTTGTTGATGGGTGCCGTCACCAGAGCGTCGATCGCTCCGTCGCGAAGGTCGGCCGCAGCCATACGCAGCGCCTCGACGGCGGCCTGCCCGGCTTCGGCCGTGGGGAGTCCCGGTTCTACGCGTGCGTCGCCGCACTGCACGAGGTTCACTCGTCCGCGCCGCGCTTCGGCGGCGGATGCCGCATGGTGGAGTTCGACGGGTTCGGTGTCGGCGAGGGTCGCGGCGTAGACCGACGCGGCTTTTGCCGAACCGTATATTACGGGCGTGCAGACCTCGGTCATGCGCGAGTCGGCGAAGGTCTTCAATATCACCTCCCAGCCGATGCCGTTGACGTCGCCCTGCGTGATGCCTATTTTGAGTTTGTTTTCTGACATTGAAATCGTTTTCTTTCAAACTGCAAATATATTGAAATTTCGCTACATTCGTCTCCAAACTGCGAAAAAAAAGCCTCGACGCGGCATCGACGCCGTTTTTTCGTGAAATTTTCGTGCGGAAAATTTTGCGGGGGAGTGACTTTGCGGCTGACGGCTGACGACGCATGGTTCTGGCAGTCGCCCTACGCGGCGCAGGATTTCTGACCTCCTCTCCGATTCTGCCGCAGCGCGGAGCGGCAGCTTCGGCGCCGGCATGCCGAACCCGTGCGCGGGAGCGTCGTCTTCATGTCCGAAATCGGGCCATCCGCAAGGAAAGACCCGATTTTTTCGCGTGCAACGAAAAATATCGTATCTTTGCGGCGATAAACACTGCGCAATGGCGGATTACAAGAACATAAACATACGCAACAAGCGCGCGACGTTCGACTACGAGATACTCGAAGAGTACGTGGCCGGCGTGGTGCTCGTGGGTACGGAGATAAAGTCCATACGCATGGGCAAGGCGTCGCTCACGGAGAGCTACTGCTATTTCGAGCGCGGCGAGCTGTGGATTCGCGGCGTCAACATCGCCGAATATTCGTGGGGCACGTGCAACAACCACGTGCCGAAGCGCGACCGCAAGCTGCTGCTGAACCACAAAGAGCTCAACAAGTTGGAGCGGGCGTTGCAGGACAGGGGGCTGACCGTCGTCGGTCTGCGTCTGTTCCTGAACGAGCGCGGGCTGGTGAAAATCGCGGTCGGTCTGGCGCGCGGCCGCAAGTCCTACGACAAGCGCGAGTACATCAAGGAGAACGACGCCCGCCGCGAGATGGACAAGGCCATGAAGGCCTACAAGCGGTAGCGGCCGGTGCGCGTATCGTTTTCGGAATTGAATAGAACGGATAAAGAGATAATTTTATGTCGCTTATACTTTGCATAGAGACCGGCACGGACATCTGCTCCGTGGGAATCGCCCGCGACGGCGAGCTGCTGTCGCTGCGCGAGAGCGACGAGGGGCGCGACCATGCACGCAAGGTCGGGGTCTTCGTCGACGAGCTGCTGCGCGAGACGGGCGTCGCGCCCGACGAGCTCGACGCCGTGGCCGTGGGCAAGGGCCCCGGCTCCTACACGGGCCTGCGCATCGGCGTGTCGTTCGCCAAGGGGCTGTGCTACGGCCTGCGCATTCCGCTGGTGGCCGTAGGGTCGCTCGACGCTCTTACGGAGGTCGCGCGAGAGGACTACGAGGCCGGCATCATCGACGTCGATGGCTGGGAGTCGGCGCGTCTGTGCCCCATGGTCGACGCACGGCGCATGGAGGTCTACGCCCAGGTGTTCGATGCCGGGGGGAATGCACTGTCGGAGGTCGCGGCAGAGATTGTCGAGCCCGACAGTTTCGCGGCATGGCGCGGCGTGGGGCCGTTCGTGATATTCGGCAACGGCGCCGCCAAGTGCGCAGCGACCCTCGAAGGTTCGGTGCTGGTCGATGTCGCCCCGTCGGCGCGCGGTCTGGCGCGTCTGGCGCAGAAGGCGCTGGACGAGGGCCGCACGGAGGATATCGCCTACTTCGAGCCTTTCTACCTGAAAGACTTCGTCGTCACGACCTCGAAAAAGAAGCTGTTTTAGACGGAATGTGTCCCGGGCGAGAAGCGTTCGCTCTTACTGAAAAACATCCCCTGCCGGATTCGCGGCGGGGGATGTTTGCGTTAGGGCGGCGTGCAGTCGCCGGGGTGTGCGGCCGGGGCCGGCTGCCTGACGCGCCGTGCTCTACGGTTCGGGCGCGAACCGCTTGCAGTATGCCTCGCGGTCGGCGCCCGAGTCGAGCCGTATGCGGCCGCAGCGCGTGAAGCCGCAGCGGTCGAGAAGCCGGCGCATGGCTGTGTTGTCGCGGTGGGTGTCGACGCGTATCGAGCTTATTCTTTGCAGGCGGCAGAGCATCTCGGCGTATGCTATGATTTCGGCCGCGATGCCGCGGCGAAGCATCCCGCGGTCGACGGCCAGCCGGTGAATGACGGCGTATGGCTCGTCGTCGGGCCATGCCCCGTCGCGAATGGTGCGGTAGGTCGGCTCGCCGTCGAACGATATGCACGCCGTAGCTATGACCTGCGAATCTGTTTCGACAACGTAGCTGCTGCCCGAGTCGATGTCGCGCATGAATGCGTCGGCGGTGGGGTAGCCGTCCTGCCACTGGTCTATCGCTTGTTCGCGCAGACGCTCCTGCGCCTGCGCTGCAATCTCCATGATGCGGGCGATGTCGCCGGCTGTCGTTTTTCGAAATATCATCGTATGCGGTAGGTTTTCAGTTCGCGGTCGAGTTCGCGTTCGCGGCCGCCCAGACAGCGGTCGACCAGAGCGTGGAAGCGTGCCGAGTGGTTGTGGTGCACGGTGTGGCAAAGCTCGTGGACGATGACGTAGTCGCGCAGATGCTCGGGCAGAGTCATCATGAAAAGACTTAGCGACAGATTGTCGTCGCCCGTGCACGAGCCCCATTTGGTGCGGGCGGCGCGGATGGTCACACGGCCGTATTTCAGCCCCAGCCGCGCGGCTATGGCGGCCGTGCGTGCCGGGAGGTCGGCCTTCGCCGCCCGGCGCAGCGCCTCGACCTGCTCGGGCGTGTACTCTATCCGAGGCCTGGCTTCGGCACGTCGCGTCATGCGTTCGCGCGCCGCGGCAATCCACTCTGTGCGCGAGCCGAGGAAGGCGAGCGCCCTCTCGCGGCTCGTCCCGCGCGGGTACGAGAGCCGCACGTCGCCCGACGGCCTTACGGAGAGCGTCACGCGCCGCGCACGCGCCGACTGCACGACGCGTACCGGGCCGATGCCCTCGATGTCGATTGTCTCGTCGCGCAGCTTCATCGGATGAACACTTCGTCGATATTGACTGTCGTTATTTTGGGCTCGCGGCCTTCGGGGTATTCGAAATAGAGCGCGGAGAAGACTATTCTCGCATCGCCGGTGTCGTAGACCAGCAGCCGGTCGGCTGCCCGTTCCAGTGCGGGGGTCGACAGATGTTCCAGCGAGTCGAGTCCCGTCTTTTGCAGCTGTGTTCTCATCATGTCGTCCTTCGAGAACGTAATCTTGCGGCCGGGCAGAACGATGCGTACCGAGTCGCAGTCGTAGTCGTTGCGGACGTTGCTGTATGATTTCGAGAATCCGGCGATGTCGACCTGCATGTCGTGCGGTGTCGACAGGTAGGTGCTGCTGCCGACGACCTCCTCGGCGACTTCTATGC
>CAMWIG010000052.1 GCA_947174295.1 uncultured Alistipes sp.
CTCCCTGAGGGTGAAGCTCCGGATGTTCTTTTTGTCCATTGATTTTCGGATTTGCCGCAAATATATCGCTTTTCGAGTTGTGGATTGTTCCGAAAATCCGATTTTTCGGCCGCCGGCCGTGAATCTCGGGGTGAAAACTCCGATGCGCTGGTCGAAACCCGAAATCAGGCCTCCGCCGGGCGGCCCTCCACGGTGTCGAGCGTCCCGTCGGGGTTGTGGTGAATCTCCGCTATTTTCAGACTGCGCAGCGACGAGCGGCCGCCCGACGGAGCGCTGTCGTGGAAGAACATGTACCACCGGCCGTCGATTTCGACTATCGACTGATGCGTCGTCCACCCCACGACGGGAGTCAGCAGCACGCCGCGGAAGGTGAACGGCCCGTAGGGGTTGTCGCCCGTAGCGTAGCATATCGTGTGCGATGAGCCTGTGGAGTAGCTGAAATAGTAGGTCTCGCCGTGTCGGTGCAGCCATGCGGCTTCGAAGAAGCGGTGCGGGTCGCCAGCCGCGAGCGGCTTGCCGTTTTCGTCGACAATCTCGACCTCGCGGCTCGGCTCGGCCAGCGAGAGCATGTCGTCCGCAAGACGCGCCACACGGGGCGCGAGGGCCGGTTCCGAGCTCTCGGGCAGGGCGTTTTCGGCGAGCAGCGCGTTGTCGCGCCAGCGTTGGAGCTGTCCGCCTTGCAGCCCGCCGAAGTAGATGTAGTGCGCGTCGCCGTCGTCGAACACCGCGGGGTCGATGCTGTATGCGCCCTCCATTGGCTCCGGCTGTGCGACGAACGGTCCCTCGGGGCGCTCTGCGACGGCTGCGCCGATGCGGAACACGCCCTCGGCATCCTTGGCCGGGAAGTAGAGGTAGTAGCGTCCGTCCTTGTACGCCGCGTCGCAGGCCCACATCTGCTTCACGGCCCAGGGCACGTCGTCGACCGTGAGCGCCGTTCCGAGGTCTTCGGCTTCGCCCTCGGCCGGGTCGGCGAGCCGCAGGACGTGGTAGTCCACCATGTCGAAGTGCGCGCCGTCGGTGGGGTCGGTGACCTCCGAGATGCGGTCGTGGGACGGGTAGATGTAGATTTCGCCGTCGAATACGTGTACCGACGGGTCGGCCATCCAGTCGGCCGTGTAGATGTAGCGAGCGGCTACGCGGGTCTGTTTTTCGGGTGCGCAGGCGGTGCCGGCCAGCGCTGCCGCCAGAGCGGCGCAGAGGAGTGTTTTCATGATTGCGGGATGTATCGGTCTACGCCCAGCTCGCAGCGTATGGCCTTGTCGGTTCGCGATTCGTCGACGCGGGCGCGGTTTTTCTCCTTGTTGTCCATGTAGGGGTGGCCGTGCCAGAGGTGGAAGATGATGCAGGCGAAGGTCACGTGCTTTTTTCGCACTCCGCTGTTCAGCATACGCACGGCGAAGTCGTCGTCCTCGCCGCCCCAGCCGGTGAATGCTTCGTCGAAGCCGTTGATGCGTATGGCGTCGTCGCGCCAATAGGCCATGTTGGTGCCCAGAGCCGGATTTTTCGTGTTTCGATGACAGGCGAGGTATGCTGCCAGCGCCGGCCAGCGGAATGCGTTCAGGCGCCGCGAAATGCCAGGAGTCGCGAACCACGGGGTGGAGACTGCCGCCGGGTCGGGGTTCTTGCAGCTCTTCTCGGTCAGGCTGCGTTCGATGTATGCGCGAGAGCCGCGCACGTAGTATCCCGTCTCGGCGAAGCGGCGATGGTCTTCGACGAAACGGTCGTGGAGTATCAAATCGCCGTCGATTTGGATTATGTAGTCGTACCGCGCGCGGGCGATGCACTTGTTGCGTATCATCGCCAGACGGAATCCGTCGTCCTCCTGCCACACGTGTATCAGCGGCACGGGCGATATGCGCCGGTAGCGCTCCACGAGCTCCGCGGTATCGTTGCGCGAGCCGTCGTCGCCGACGATGATTTCGTCGGGCAGGACTCTCTGCCGGAATATGCTTTCCAGGCAGAGCGCCAAAGCGTCGGGGCGGTTGTAGGTAGTTACTATGAGCGAGGTCTTCATCGGTTGAATTTCATTTTTTCCATTTTATGCGTCGGCCGGGCTCGAACCTCGTTCGGTTCTGCGTCCGGTTCGACGGGAGTGTTCGGGTTTGGTTTTTCGGTTATGATTGTCTTGGCGCCGCGGCATAATCCGGATTGTGTCGTTCTCTGCCGCGGCTTGCCGGAAATGTCAGAGTTTTTTCAGCCATTCGGCCAGCGCGCGGCGCCACTCGGCCTTGTACTCGAACGACTCCTTCATGCCCCAGCCGTGGCCGCCCGAGGGGTAGATGTGCATCGTTGCGGGTATGCCGTGCTCTTTCAGTGCGTTGTAGTAGCGCGTGGAGCTGACGGGCGGAACCGCACCGTCGTCGTCCGAGAGCAGCAGGATGGTCTGCGGCGTGGAGTCGTCGACGCGGTTTTCGAGCGAGTAGTACTCCGTCTGTCCGGCCGTTCGGTCGCTTCCGAGCAGGTTGTCGAACGACCCGCGGTGGCACTTGCCATCCTCGCCCGTGACGACAGGGTAGAAGAGCACCGAGAATGCCGGGCGGAATGCGCCCATGGTCGATGTCATGGCAGCCAGGTGCCCTCCGGCCGACGAGCCGACTATGCCCACGCGGTCGCAGACGTATCCCTCGGCGCCGGCCTCCTGCCCGGCCATGATGCGCAGCGCCTGCACGGCGTCTTCGAGCGGAACCTCGGGGCGGCCGTTGGGCATGCGGTATTTAAGTACGGCCGCCGTGACGCCCTGCGCCGTGAACCAGCGTGCGAGCTGGTAGCCCTCGTGATCCATCGCCAGACGTGCGTAGCCGCCGCCAGGACATATTACCACGGCGAGCCCCGTCGCTGCGGCCTCGTCGGCCTTGAAGATGTAGAGCACGGCCTCGGAGGTGTTGCCGGGCCGGTTGCGCTCCTTCTCGACTTCGGGTGTCGTGATGCCGTTGGAGTGCGGTGCCGTCGCGTTGTCCCAGATGCGTATGGTCGCATCCTGCCCGTAGTTCTGCGCTGCGGCCGCCGTGACGGCCAGTGTGAATATGGCGCTCATGATGTGTTTAAGGTTCATCGTTTCGCTGATTTGTTCGTTTTCGGATATAAATGTACGTATTTTTCGTGAATATCCAATCTTTTCCTGTCCGATAGTTGCCGCCGGCCGCCGGGAGGGGGTTTCCGGCCGCCGGCATGCGTATTTTCGGCTGCCGCCCGTCGGGCGTGTACGTGCGCATGAGAACCCCCGGATGCCTTGCGGCACCCGGGGGTTGCTGCCGAGTGCGGAGACTCGGGCTATATCACGATGTTGATTATCTTGCCCGGGACGACGATAATCTTCTTTGGGGTCTTGCCGTCGAGCCACTTCTGCGCCTCGTCGGCCGTCACGACATCGGCCTGAATCTCGGCGGGCGTGGCCGAGAGCGGATACTCGCGCTTGAAGCGGAGCTTGCCGTTTACCGAAACCGGGTATTCGAACGAGCTCTCGGCGAGATACTGCTCGTCGAAGACGGGGTAGGCGGCGTCGCAGACGCTCGTCGTGTGGCCCATCATCGACCAGAGCTCCTCGGCGATGTGCGGCGCGAAGGGTGCGATGAGCGCCGTCAGCGGTTCCAGCACGGCGCGCTTGCGGCACTCGCCCAGCTCGTTGAGGCATATCATGAATGCGGCCACAGAGGTGTTGAACGAGAAGTTCTCGATATCCTCGCGCACCTTCTTTATGGTCTTGTGGAGCGTTTTGAGCTCCTTGGGCGTGGGCTCCTCGTCCGTCACGGCGAATGCGCCGCTGCGGTCGAAGAACGAGCGCCAGAAGCGGCGCAGGAACTTGTGTACGCCGTCGATTCCGTTGGTATCCCACGGCTTTGACTGTTCGAGCGGGCCGAGGAACATCTCGTACATGCGCAGCGTGTCGGCGCCGTAGGTGTCGACGATGTAGTCGGGGTTGACGACGTTGTACATCGACTTCGACATCTTCTCCACGGCCCAGCCGCAGACGTACTTGCCCTCTTCGAGGATGAACTCCGCGTCGGCGAACTCGGGGCGCCATGCGCGGAATGCGTCGAGGTCGAGGATGTCGTTGCGCACGATGTTCACGTCGACGTGAATCTCCTGCGTCTCGTATCCGCCGCGCAGACCCGCCGACACGAAGGTGTTGGTGCCGACCACGCGGTAGACGAAGTTCGAGCGGCCCTGAATCATGCCCTGGTTCACGAGCTTGCTGAAGGGCTCCTGCTCGCATACGCAGCCGATGTCGTAGAGGAACATGTTCCAGTAGCGCGAGTACATCAGGTGACCCGTGGCGTGCTCGATGCCGCCCACGTAGAGGTCGACGCTGCGCCAGTACTCGTTGGCCTCGCGGCCGACCAGCGCCTTGTCGTTGCGGGCGTCCATGTAGCGGAGGTAGTAGGCCGACGAGCCGGCGAATCCGGGCATCGTCGAGAGCTCGTAGGGGTAGCCCTCGGCCGTGTGCCAGCCTGCGGCGCGAGCCAAGGGGGGCTCGCCCTCGGCCGTCGGGCCGAAGTTGTCGACGGGAGGCAGTTCGAGCGGCAGCTGCTCCTCGGAGAGCGGATGCGCCGTGCCGTCCTTGTAGTAGACGGGGAACGGCTCGCCCCAGTAGCGCTGGCGCGAGAATATGGCGTCGCGCAGGCGGTAGTTGACCAGGCGCTTGCCGATGCCGCGGCGCTCGATTTCGGCGAACATCTCGGCGATGGCCTCCTTCACGTCCTTGCCGTCGAGGAAGCCGGAGTTTATCATGCGGCCCGACTTGGCGTCGTAGGACTCTTTCTCGATGTCGCCGCCCTCGACCACGGGGATGATTTCGAGCCCGAAGTGGCGGGCGAAGGCGTAGTCGCGCGAGTCGTGCGCCGGCACGGCCATGATTGCACCCGTGCCGTAACCTGCCAGCACGTAGTCGGATACGTAGATGGGTATTTCGCGGCCGCTGAACGGATTGATGGCATAGGAGCCCGTCGCCACGCCGCTCACGCGGCGCGTCTCGGCGATGCGCTCGCGCTCGGAGCGTTTCTTCGTCGCGGCGACATACTCCTCGACCGCTGCGCGGTTCTCGTCGGTGGTGAGGCTGTCGAGCCACTCGTGCTCGGGAGCGATGACCATGAACGTCACGCCGAAAATCGTGTCGGGGCGCGTGGTGAATATCTCCAATTTGCGGTCGTCGCCCTTGATGGGGAAGAAGGCCTGAGCACCCACCGAGCGGCCTATCCAGTTGCGCTGTATCTCTTTGAGCGAATCGCTCCATGCCAGCTCGTCCAGGCCGTCGAGCATGCGCTGCGCGTATGCCGTCACGCGGAGCAGCCACTGGCGCATGCGCTTCTGCTCCACGGGGAAGCCGCCGCGCACCGACAGGCCGTCCTTGACCTCGTCGTTGGCCAGCACCGTGCCCAGCTGCGGGCACCAGTTGACCGTGGTGTCGGCGCGGTAGGCGAGGCGGTAGTTTTGGAGCACCTGCTCGCGCTGCGCCTCGTCCCAGCCGTTCCACTCCTCGGCCGTGAAGTGCATCTCGGAGGTGCAGGCGGCGTTCAGGCCCTCGCTGCCGTGTTCGGCGAACGCCTCGACGAGCTCCGAGACGGGGCGTGCTTTCTGCGAGTCGTTGCAGTAGTAGTGGTCGTACATCTTCAAGAATGCCCACTGCGTCCACTTGTAGTATTCGGGGTCGCACGTGCGCACCTCGCGGTCCCAGTCGAACGAGAAACCTATCTTGTCGAGCTGCTCGCGGTAGCGTGCGATGTTGCGCTCGGTCGTGACGGCAGGATGCTGTCCCGTCTGTATGGCGTACTGCTCGGCGGGCAGGCCGAATGCGTCGTAACCCATCGGGTGCAGCACGTTGAATCCGCACTGGCGCTTGTAGCGCGAGTAGATGTCGGAGGCTATGTAGCCCAGCGGGTGGCCGACGTGAAGTCCCGCACCCGACGGGTAGGGGAACATGTCGAGAACGTAGTATTTGGGACGCGAGGGGTCGACCTCCACGTGGTAGGTCTTCTCCTCCCGCCAGCGGCGCTGCCACTTGGCTTCGAGCTCTTTGAAGTTGTATTCCATTGATGTCGTAATTTGCAAATTCGCACAAAAATACAAAATAATCGGCAAATGCCGCTTTCCGTCGTGCAAAAAGGTTGCGGCCTCGATGCCGGTTTGCGGACACAAGGATTTTTTCGCGGCAGAAAGCGCTGAAAATTTGGATATTGAATTTATTGTCATTATATTTGGTACAAACGGCGGCCTTTATGAAAAAACATCTCTTCCTCGTGCTTGTTTCGGCTCTCTGCTTTCCGTTTGTCGTTTGGGCGGACGAACCTTGTGCCGAGCTTTGTATTGCGCCTGCAAAATACGATTTGGGAACGATTCACCGAAAGGACAAACGGACGTTATCGTTCGAATACGCCAATAAGGGCGATGCTCCTTTGGTTATTGTCGATGTCGATGTCTCATGCGGGTGTGTTGTTCCCGAATGGTCGAAAGAGCCTCTTTTGCCGGGGCAAAGTGCGGTAATGACCGTGGAATTCGACCCCAAGACGAAAATGGGAACGACGATTAACAGTATTTATATCAGGTCTACTGCGAAGAATTCTTTGGAGGTGGTTCGCATATATGCTGTGGTGAAGAAATAGAAATAATAATGTTTTACTATAACCATTGTGCCTATGAAAAAACAGACGAAAAATCTTCTTGTGCTGTTCGTCGTGTCGTTCGCTCTCGACATGGTGACGATGCCCCTGCGCGGAATAGGTTTTCATTGGTGCTCCATGGTGTCGCTGCCGCTCTATGTCGCGCTGACATGGGGTGCGATTGCCCGAATGTGCGATACGGCGTCGTGGAAGGTTGCGCTGGCCGTTCTGTGCGGATGGATGCTTGTCAATGTCCCGGTGCGGATTGCATTGTGGAATAGTGCGTTAGGTTCTCTGCCCGATGCCGCGATGCATGTAGCGGGAATTGCGGCCGGTTATCTCTGTTCGTTCCGGCAGCGTGCGTTGCGTATTGCGGTGCTTGCGGTCTGTGCCGTTCTCGTGTGGCAGGCCTATCCTATTGTGATACATTGGCTCAATTATCTCAACACGGGCTCTTGGTCGGGGCGTTGCCGGCAACCTGTCGCCGGTATGGCGATAGTCGGCGAACGAGGCGATACCATTCCCATGGCGGGACGTGCGAAGGTGTTGGATTTCTGGTCTTTCAGGTGCGGATGCTGCATTAGTGAGCTACCGGATTTTCAGTCGAAATTCGAAAAGCACGGCGACCGTGCCGATTTCTATGCCGTGTTCCTTTTCAGAGACACTTCCGACACGGTCGGGGTCGTCCGGTATGTCCGCGACAAGGGCTACACTTTCCCGCTTGCCTTTGCCGAATGGCATTCGGCTGATTCACTGCTCGGAATCCGCGGTGTTCCGCGATATGTTGTTGTCGACGAAGTGGGAGATATGGTTTTTTACAGCAGCGGTATCGAGATGTTTAAGAAAATGGATTTTGAGAAAAATATTAAACACCTAAATTGCCGTTAATTATGAAAAAACAGACGAAAAATCTTGTTGTGCTGTTCGTCGTGTCGTTCGCTCTCGACATGGCGACGATGCCCCTGCGCGGAATAGGTTTGCATTGGTGCTCGATGGTTTCGCTGCCGCTCTATTTGGCGTTGACGTGGTATGCTGTCGTGCGACTGAGTGATGTGGCTGCGTGGAAGGTTGCACTGGCCGTTCTGTGCGGCTGGATGGTTGTCAATGTTCCGGTGCGCGTACTCTGGTGGAACAATACTATCGGTTCTCTGTCCGATGCCTTGATGCATGTAGCGGGGATTGCGGCCGGTTATCTCTGTTCGTTTCGGTTGCGTGCGTTGCGTATTGCGGTGCTTGCGGTCTGTGCCGTTCTCGTATGGCAGGCATATCCGATTATGATTCATTGGATTAATTATATTGAGTGCGGCTCTTGGTCGGGGCGTTGCCGGCGACCTGTCGCCGGTATGACGATAGTCGGCGAGCGAGGCGATACCATTCCCATGGCGGGACGTGCGAAGGTGCTGGATTTCTGGTCTTTCGGGTGCAGAAGTTGTATTAGGGAGCTGCCGGATTTTCAGTCGAAATTCGAAAAGCACGGCGACCGTGCCGATTTCTATGCCGTGTTCCTTTTCAGAGACGCTTCCGACACGGTCGGGGTCGTCCGGTATGTCCGCGACAAGGGCTATACCTTTCCGCTCGCCTTTGCCGAACGGCATTCGGCTGATTCGCTGCTCGGAGTCCACGGTGTTCCGCTATATGTTGTTGTCGACGACGAGGGGGATATGGTTTTCCGAAGCATCGAGATTTTCAATAAAATGATGGATTTTTAAATATTGGATGTTAAACACCTAAATTGCTGTTAATTATGAAAAAAATGACGAGTCTGTTCGGCAAGTCTGTTTGTCGTCTGTGGAATTGTTATGGCTTCGTGTGCCGCTGAGCCTTTTTATAGTTGCAACAAAGAGGCGGACAAGTGGGTGAAAGAGCATCTCGACGAGGTGCATTCGATGGGCCGGCCGGAGTGGATGACGCTTGATGAGACTACTGGTCGTGCGTGTTATGTTGCATTTACTCCAAAACAAAAAATTGTATTCTGGGATGAACGATTGTCTGAACTTTTGAAATTGGAGTGGAGTGAGTTGGAACGGGAGCATATTTCGACGTTTAGTGCTTTTCTTGCAGAGAATCCCGAAATTTTCGAACCTTATATGTTAAGGGATGATGAGTTGTTATATGATAAATTCGACAGGTTCGTGTACGAATGGATGAAATATGCAACAGATACTTTGGGTTGGACAAAACGACAGATAGGCGCTGTTATCGCTTCGGGATATGATTTGGTGGATACAAAAGGTGCGATTGATGTTTCGGAATATGTTGCAAAACCGAGTTTGCGCTCTGCGGAATCTAAAAAATGCCATTGTCATATTTCTTTAAGTTTTTGTGAATTAGGTGATTGTAAAATTAGAGAAGGTTGCGATAGAACGTTTGCTGGTTGTGGCGCAGTCATGCTGCAATCGTGCGACGGATTGTGTTATAGCGGCGAAAAACCTGAGGATTTGAAGCGGTCGGAGTTCGAACCGTGATGCTTCATGTCGCTGTCGACCGGCATTCCGAGGCCTTGCGCGGGGCTCGGAATGCCGGTTTTTTTGTCGGCGCTGCGCGGCGGAACGAAGCGGATGCCGTTGCGTATGTCGAATGAATATCAGTGCGTTGTGAAATATCATATAAGCCGGGCGATATAATGTTTAAAATACGATAAGAAAAAAGAATCGAAGAAAGTCCCGAAACGGGCTAAAATGCTGAAAAATCGTCGGAAAATCGCGAAAAAAGTTGCGCATATATATTGTAGTCCGAAAATTTTTCGTAACTTTGCGGGCCAAATGTGCGGAAAAGCCGTTTGGAGAATAGAAATTTACAGTAAAACTTAAAGGACAAAAACGTTTTAAAATGCCAACTATTCAGCAGTTAGTAAGAAACGGCCGAGTGCACATGGACGACAAATCGAAGTCGCCTGCACTCGCTGCGTGTCCCCAGCGCCGTGGCGTATGTACCCGTGTGTACACTACGACCCCGAAGAAGCCTAACTCGGCTATGCGTAAGGTGGCTCGTGTAAGATTGACCAATGGCAAGGAGGTCAACGCCTATATCCCCGGAGAAGGCCACAACTTGCAGGAACACTCTATCGTACTGGTTCGCGGCGGTCGTGTGAAGGACCTCCCGGGTGTACGTTATCACCTCGTGCGCGGTGCGCTCGACTCGGCAGGCGTGGACGGTCGTCGTCAGCGTCGTTCGAAGTACGGTGCCAAGCGTCCCAAGGCAGGAAAGAAATAAACCGATTCAAACGAAGACCATTAATTAGCAAGCAACAATGAGAAAAGCTAAGCCAAAGAAGCGAATTCTACTTCCAGATCCCAAGTTCAACGACGTTCTCGTAACGCGTTTCGTGAACAACCTCATGCTGGATGGTAAGAAGAGTATTGCCTACGAGATTTTCTACGATTCGCTGGAACTCGTCGGCAAGAAGATGAAGGATGCTGATAAATCTCCGCTGGAAGTCTGGAAGCAGGCTTTGGAGAACATCACGCCCCAAGTCGAAGTGAAATCGAAGCGTATCGGTGGCGCGACGTTCCAGGTTCCTACGGAGGTTCGTCCGGAGCGCAAGATTTCTATTTCGATGAAAAACCTTGTCCTTTATTCGCGCAAGCGTTCCGGTAAGTCTATGGCCGAGAAGCTTTCGGGCGAGATAGTGGATGCTTACAACCAGCAGGGCGCCGCCTTCAAGCGTAAGGAGGAGATGCACCGCATGGCTGAGGCCAACAAGGCATTCGCACATTTCAGATTCTAAAA
Organism: uncultured Alistipes sp.; assembly: GCA_947174295.1. Taxonomy (GTDB): domain Bacteria; phylum Bacteroidota; class Bacteroidia; order Bacteroidales; family Rikenellaceae; genus Alistipes. The sequence goes on from CAMWIG010000052.1 coordinate 10,323, forward strand.
AGGAGTACGATAAATGGCTACAAGAGATTTACACTACACGCGTAACATCGGTATCATGGCTCACATCGATGCCGGTAAGACTACGACTTCCGAGCGTATTCTTTTCTACACGGGTAAGACTCACAAGATCGGTGAGGTGCACGAGGGCGGCGCCACGATGGACTGGATGGTACAGGAGCAGGAGCGCGGTATCACCATCACGTCGGCGGCTACCACCGCATTCTGGTCCTACAAGGACAAGACCTACCAGATTAACCTTATCGACACTCCGGGACACGTCGATTTCACCGTCGAGGTGGAGCGTTCGCTCCGCGTATTGGACGGTGCCGTCGCAACCTTCTGCGCCGTCGGCGGCGTAGAGCCCCAGTCGGAGACCGTATGGCGTCAGGCCGACAAGTACAACG
>CAMWIG010000053.1 GCA_947174295.1 uncultured Alistipes sp.
GGCCTGGATCTCGCTGCCGACCTCCCAGCCGTTCTGGGCGTTGAAGAGCATCACGCCGACGTCGCCGACCTTGAATGCCGAGAAGAGACTGCCGCAGAAGTCGTCCGAACCCGGGCAGTCGATGATATTCAGCTTGCGGTCCATGAACTCCGTGAAGAGAATCGTGGAGTATATCGAGCGCTTGTATTCGTGTTCGATGTCCGTATTGTCCGACAGGGTGTTGTTCGTTTCTACCGAACCCCGTCGGTCGATGACCTTGCCTTCGAATGCCATCGCCTCGGCGAGGGTGGTCTTGCCACTGCCCGGAGCGCCGATCAGGACGATGTTTTTAATCTCCTTTGCTGAATAATTTTTCATATCTCGTAGAAGTTTTAAGTTGTTTTGCTTGCTAAGCGATTATAAATATATGAAAAATTCGTGACAATCTCGCATGATAATAAAAAAATAATTTTCGGGCGGCTCGTTTTTTATCTTTTCGACTATCCGATGCCGCCGTTTCGGAGCCGCGGCGCTCGCTTCCCGGGCAGGGCGCAGACTGCCGCACTTCCTGAAATGAACGGGTTCGAACCCGGATTTGCGAATCGAATACCGTATTTTATTACGACTTTTGCTGCGCTTTTTTAATAAAATGATTTCAGTTATGGAAAAACACGAATACAATTCGCACCTCTATCTGTTGATTGTCGTCGGCACTCTCGGCGGACTCGCACCGTTCGTCACCGACTTCTACCTGCCGGCCATGCCGGCCCTCGTCGAGTGGTTCTCGTCGTCGATATCCGTCGTGCAGGTCAGTCTGGCCGCATGCCTGGCCGGCATTGCCGTAGGCCAGCTGGTGCTGGGCCCGCTCAGCGACCGTTTCGGCCGCAAACGCGTGCTGATGCTCTCGATAGCGGTCTACTGTCTGGCGACGGCGGCGTGCATCTGGGCGCCGACCGCCCGGGCCTTTCTTCTCTGCCGGCTGTTGCAGGGACTCTCGGCGGCCGGCGGTGTCGTCATATCGCGTTCGGTGGCATCGGATGTCTACTCGGGCGACAGGCTGAACCGCTTCTTCGCGATGCTGAGCGTCGTGCAGGGAATCTCTCCCGTGTGCGCTCCCGTGCTCGGAGGAGTGATGCTGTCGGCAACCGACTGGCGCGGAATATTCGCCATGCTGCTGTTGCTGGGATTGGCTCTCGCTGCGGCTCTGGTCTTTTTCCGCGAGACATTGCCGGTCGAGCGGCGCCAGAGCGGCGGGGTCGTGAAGACATTCGCGGCATACGCGCCCGTACTGCGGAACGTGAGATTCATGTATCTGGTCGCGGCGCAGGCTCTGGCCATGGGTGTGATGTTCGCGTATATCGCCGCGTCGCCGTTCATATTCCAGGAGCACTTCGGGCTCTCGCCACTGGCTTACAGCCTCTGTTTCGGCCTGAATGCCTGCGGAATCATGGCCGGAAGCATATTCGCTACGCGTCTGGGCAGTGCCGGGCGCGCGTTGAACGCGGGAGCGCGGTGCCTGCCGTTGTGCGGTGCGGCGGTCGTCGCCATGCTGCTGTTCGTAGACAGCGTCGTGGCGGTGGAGACGTCGTTGTTTCTTATGCTGATGTCGATAGGCGTGATACTGCCGCCTGCCGCGACGCTGGCGATGGAGTGCGAGCCCGGGCATTCGGGCGTGGCCTCGGCAGTCATAGGATTCGTCATGTTCATGCTGGGCGGCGTAGTATCGCCGCTGGTGGGACTCGGCGACATGCTGGTTTCGACCGCCGCAGTTATCGCGGTGTGTTGCATGGCTGCATTCGTTGCCATACGCCGCTCTGTCGTGCGTGCATGTCCCGCTACCCGTTGAGTGCGTCGATCGCCCGGCGGCCCTCTTCGCCCAGGGAGAGCGAGAAGTCGTTGACGAACAGTGCTATGTGGCGGTCTATGACGTCGTCTTCCAGCTCCTGGGCGTGTGTTTTAATATAGGTGCGCGATTCGGCGGGATGCGCGAATGCGTACCCGATGCTGCGGCGCAGGGTGTTTTCGACTAAGTCGGCGACCTGCTGAGGAACATCGCGCCGGATGACTATCAGACCGAGCGGCAGCGGCAGTCGCGTGCGCTGCTCCCACAGCAGCCCGAGGTCGGCGACGAGTTCCAGATTGCGGCGCCCGTAGACGAAACGCCCCTCGTGAATCAGCACTCCGGCGTCGTATTCGCCGCGCTCGACGGCCTCGGCAATCTCCGAAAACAGACGCGGCTCGATGTCGGCGATTTCCGGAAACAGACGGCGCACGAGCCGGCAGGCCGTGGTGTGGAGCCCCGGCACGGCGATGCGTCGAATCGGAGAGGTGTCGCCACGCCGGCGGACAAGCAGCGGGCCGTTGCCGCGTCCGAGAGCCGCGCCGCAGTCGAGTGTGCGGTAGCGGTCGGCGATGAGCGGCAGAATGGCCGCGCTGATTTTACTCACGTGCGGCAGACCTTCTATGGCGCGGGCGTTCAACACCTCGATGTCGTGATATGCGGTCTCGAAGCTCAGTTCGCCGCAGTCGATGCGTCCGTTCAACATGGCGTCGAACATGAACGTGTCGTTGGGGCAGGGTGATATGGCGAGTTGCAGTGTCATCGTCCTATGGTGTCGCGCAGCAGCGATATGGCGTATCCCGAGGCGCGGTCGATAATCTGTCCGCGGTCGGTTCCCGACTGTTTCATCACGGCCGCAGTGCCGGACTCCGATGCCACGGCAATCCACACCGTGCCGACGGGTTTTTCGGCCGTGCCGCCCGTCGGGCCTGCTATTCCGGTCGTCGCAACGCCGTAGTCGGCGCCCGAGATGCGGCGCACGCCCTCGGCCATGCTGCGGGCCACCTGCTCGCTTACGGCGCCGTGGCGTTCGATGAGCTCGGCCGGTACGCCCAGCACGTCGCGCTTGGCTTCGTTGCTGTAACTCACCACGCCGCAGAGGAAGTAGGCCGAAGCGCCGGCCATGGCCGTGAAGCGCGAGGCTATGGCGCCGCCCGTGCAGCTCTCGGCGACGGCCAGCGTCTCTCCGCGCGAGATGAGCAGGTCGTGTACGGCCGATTGGAGGGTTGCGGTCTCGAATCCGAGTATGTATTGCGGTATTATCTCTTTCAGCCGTTCGAAGCGCTCTTCGATTTCGCGGCCGACCGACTCGCCGTCGACCTCGTATGCCGACAGACGCAGCCGCACGACCGTCGGCGAGGGAAGGTATGCCAGGTGCAGGTATTCGGGCAGAGCCTCCTCCCATGCGGCTATACGCTCGGCGAGCATCGACTCGGCGAGTCCCGAGGTTATCATCGTGCGGTGGACGATTTGACGCAGCGAGAAGCGCTCGCGAAGCCGCGGCATCACCTCGTCCTCCATCAGGTGCTCCATCTCGAACGGAACGCCCGGCAGCGATACCACCACGCGTCCGTCGCGCTCGAACCACATCCCGGGTGCCGTGCCGTGGCGGTTGAAGAGCACCGTGCAGCACTCCGGCACCATGGCCTGACCCTGGTTGAGCTCGTTGAACGCGATGCCGCGCTTTTCGAGCATCGTGCGCACGTGGTCGGCTACGGCCTCGTCGCGCACCATGCGCGAGCCGAAGATTTCAGCCAGCGTCTTCTTGGTTATGTCGTCTTTCGTGGGGCCCAGTCCGCCGGTGAGTATCACCGCTTCGCTCTGTGCGAGCTCGCGTTCGAGCGTGCGGATTATCTGCTCGCGGTCGTCGCCTACCGACGTGCGTTCGGCCACGGTGATGCCCGCGGCATTCAGCCGCCGCGATATGGATGCGGCGTTGGTGTCGACGATCTGACCTATCAGAATCTCGTCGCCTATGGTTATTATGGATGCTTTCATGCGAGGTGTTATTTTTCGGATGCCGGCCCGGTCTGCGTTTCGGCGGCAGTCGGTGCGGCCGCCGCATCGTCGGAGCTGTGCTCCTCGCCGGCCGGGATTGTCTCCGCCTTCGGGGTCTCGGGCCGGGGCTGCTCGGCGAGAGCGCGGCAGATGTCGCCGGCGAACTGCGGGCCGCCGTAGATGAAGCCCGTGTAGACCTGCACCAGACTCGCTCCGGCGTCGAGCATGGCGCGCACGTCGTCGGGGGTCATCATGCCGCCGACGCCGATGATTGGGTAGGCGCCGTGCGACCGCTCGGAGATGCGGCGCACGATATCTATCGAGCGTCGTGTTAGCGGAGCTCCGCTGACCGCTCCCGGGCCGCAGGCGGCAATCTGTTCGTGCGTGGAGCCGAGTCCCGAGCGCGAGGCGGTGGCATTGGCCGCCACTATGCCGTCGAGCGGCGTGTCGACCATTATGTCGGTCATCAGGTCTATCTGCTCGTCGGGCAGGTCGGGCGATATTTTGAGAAGTATCGGCCGGTATTGGTTCTGCCCGCGGCGGAAGTCGAACAGCGGATTGAGAATCGCCGTTATCTCCTCGCGCGACGAGGGCGAGTACTCCTGCGAGGTGGTGTTGTAGCTTATGTTGACCGTGAAGTAGTCGACGTACTGGTAGAGGTTGCGGAAGAGTTTCAGATAGTCCGTCGCGGCGTTGTCGTGCGGCGTGATGGTGTTCTTGCCGATGTTGCAGCCGACGATGACGCCCTCGTGGGGGCGGCGAAGATTGTATATGGCGCGGTCGAGGCCCCGGTTGCTGAGCCCTATGCGGTTGACTATCGCGCGGTCGCCCGGCAGACGGAATATGCGGGGTTTGGGGTTGCCGTTCTGTGCTCGCGGCGTTACGGTGCCTATCTCGACGAATCCGAAGCCCATGGCCGATAATTCGCGGTAGATGTCGCCGTTGCGGTCGAAACCGGCGGCCAGGCCTACGGGGTTCTTGAAACGCAGACCGAACACTTCGCGTTCGAGCGACGGATGCTCCTCGGCGTAGGCGCGATGAAGAAGCCACCGTCCGCCAGGGATGCGGCCTATCGCGCGCAGAACGGCGACGACGAGCCGGTGGGCGTGTTCGATGTTCATCGCGAACAGCAGAGGTCTGATAATTGAGTTGTACATCGTAGTGAATGCAATTTCACCTGCAAATATAGTGCAGTCCGTGCGCAAAAGCAAATGCGCGGCCTGCAAAAAAGGCGGGCGGTCAGAAATATTCGTTGCGGTATCGGTAGTCGTTGCGCAGCCGTTCGAACTCTTCGGGATGCTCCCGCAGACGACGCGTTTCGGCGTCGGCGTCGAAATAGCGGCCTATGGTGGCGCGCATGGCGTCCCATTCGATAGGCTGCGGCGACGCCGGTGCGACCTGCGGAGGGTACCAGCCCTCGACGGGCAGGTGCAGATGTTCTGCCGCGGCCGCCACGGCGATGGCCGATGCGTTGGCCTTGCCCTGTGCCGAATAGCCGGCGATGTGGGGTGTGGCGACGACAGCGCGGTCGAGCAGCCGGCGGTCGATGTCGGGCTCGTTCTCCCACACGTCGACGGCGCACGGGAGCCCCGACCGCAGCAGCGCAGCGGTGTCGACCACTTCGCCGCGCGAGGAGTTGATGACGGTGCATTCGCGGCGCAGGGCGGCGAAGAAGCGTTCGCCGGCGAGGTGGCGCGTCGTTGTGTCGAGCGGCGTGTGGAAGGTCACGATGTCGGACTCGGCGGCGATGCGCTCCAACGTCACGAATCCCTTCTCGCCGCGTGCGGCGCGCGGAGGGTCGCAGCGAAGTACGCGGAAACCCCACATGCTGGAGTACTCCTCGACGAGTCGTCCGACATGTCCGACGCCGACGATGCCGAGCGTCCGCTCGCGGGGGCTCCACCCCTGCACCTCGCAGAGGCGGGCCAGCGTGCCGGCGACCCATTGCAGCACGCCGCGGGCATTGCTCCCGGCGGCTGTCACGACGCGTATTCCGCGCCGGCGGCAGTAGCCGGTGTCGATGTGGTCGAAGCCGATTGTGGCCGTTATGACGAGTTTTACGGACGAGCCTTCGAGAAGCGCGGCGTCGCAACGCGTGCGGGTGCGGACTATCAGGGCGTCGGCGCAGCGCACGTCGGAGGCCGAAATCTCGCGGCCGGGCATGCGCACGACATCGGCGAACGGCTCGAAGACTCCGTCGAGGAAGGGTATGGCTTGGTCTGCGACTATTAGCATGCTGAGTGTTTTTTCGTGGCAAAGATATACAGAAACACTCTAAAATTTTATTATGACGCCTTTAATTTCGCCGGCGGAGAAAGTTTCGGCTGCCGGGAGTCTCTTTTCGGGCCGATTTCGCGCCCGGACTTTTGCCGGCGGCGGGCTGTCGGCCGAGAATCCGAAAAAGGAACAGGCTCGGAAATAAATTATTCGAATAGTCGAGAAATAGAACCCGAAGAGTACCTGAAAACAAAATAAAATGTATCTTTGTAGATTCAAAGAGATAAAAGAGTGCATACGATGGACGTCAAAGATTTCAACCCCGACGATGTCGGCGTCGACAACGGCGCATATTTCGGCTTCCCGTTCACGGAGGAGGATGCCGCTTTGGTTCTTGTTTCGGTGCCGTGGGACGTGACTGTCTCCTACGGCGCGGGCACGGCATACGCGCCCGATGCTCTGATAGAGGCATCCACGCAGCTCGATTTCTGCGACCCGCTCGCGCTCGACGTGTGGCGGCGCGGAATAGCTACGGCCGGCATCGACTACTCGATACACGAACTCTCGCAGCGTCTGCGTGCCGATGCCGAGCGCGTGATACGCCACCTCGAAGAGGGCGGCAGCACTGCGGACGACTACGTGGTGCGCAAGATTCGCCGCGTGAACGAGGGCAGCGTCCGCGTAAACGGGAAGGTGCACGACCAGACGGCGGCGCTGCTCGACGCGGGCAAAATCGTGGGTCTCGTCGGCGGCGACCACTCTACGCCCTACGGCCTGATACGTGCGCTGGGCGAGCGGTACGAGGGATTCGGAATCCTCCACGTCGATGCGCATTGCGACCTTCGCAAGGCCTACGAAGGGTTCGAATACTCTCATGCGTCGATAATGTACAACGTTTTGCGCGACGTGGAGCAGGTTTCGCGGCTGGTGCAGGTCGGAGTGCGCGATTTTTGTCGTGCCGAGTACGACATGGCGCAAAGTTCGCCGCGGATAGAGATGTTCGACGACCGCACGATAGCCGAAGCGCGCTTCGACGGCGTGGCGTGGAGCGAGCAGTGCCGGCGCATCGTCGCGTGTCTGCCCGACGAGGTCTACGTGAGCTTCGACATCGACGGTCTCTCGCCCGAGCTGTGCCCTCACACGGGCACTCCCGTGCCGGGCGGCGTGGGCTTCAACGAGGCGGTGCGTCTGGTCGACGAGGTCGTGCGCTCGGGGCGGCGCATCATCGGTTTCGACCTGGTGGAGGTCGTGCCCGGCATGGACGACCGCACGGATGCGATAGTCGGTGCGCGCATGCTCTGGAAGCTCAGCCAGCTGGCGCTGAAAAGCAACCTGTGACGAACACTATATTAAAGTATAAAACATAAGAACTATGCGATTGTTTTCCATGTATGGCTGGGTCAGAAGCCGCCATATCGCCTCCGAGAGGAGACAGAACTTCATGAACAAACCGTGGGCGGCCGGAGTCGTCCTTCTGGGATGCGTGCTGGTTGCGATGCTGCTTGCCAACCTGCCGTTCACGGCCGAGTACTACCACCATTTTCTCGAAACGGAGCTGTCGGTGCATATCGCCTCCGAGAACGGTCTCATAAACTGGATATTCCCCGAGGGTATGACCGTCGAGAAACTTATCAACGACGGCCTGATGGTGATATTCTTCTTTACGGTCGGTCTCGAAATCAAACGCGAGATTGTCTGCGGCGAGCTGTCGAGCGTGCGCAAGGCCATGCTTCCCGTGCTGGCCGCAGCGGGCGGCATGGTGGCTCCGGCGCTGATATTCATGGCTTTCAATCACGGTACGGCTGCGGCCAACGGCTGGGGAATTCCCACGGCCACCGACATCGCCTTCGCAATAGGCATACTGTCGATTCTCGGCGACCGCGTTCCCGTGTCGCTCAAAGTCTTCCTCACGGCGCTGGCTATCGCCGACGATTTGGGGGCCATTCTGGTCATCGCCCTCTTCTACGGAGGTTCGATAAAGCTCGGTCTGCTGGCCATAGCATTCGCAATCCTCGCCGTGGTCTACTTCATGAAGCGCATGGGCGAAAAGCGCATGATATTCTATCTCGTGCCGGCAGTGGTCGTGTGGGGGCTCTTCTACTATTCGGGCATCCACTCCACGATTTCGGGTGTCGTCATGGCCATGTTCATCCCCATGGAGCCCCGTTTCAGCCGCACATACTTCGAACGCAAGAGCCGTGCGCTGCTCAACGGACTCGAAAAATCTGCGGCCGCAGGCGGCGAAGAGGCCTTCCCCGACGAGACGCAGCGATACATGCTCCGTCGTATGAGCAACATTGCAGCCGGTTCGGTCGGAATGAGCTATCGTCTTGAACACGCTCTGTCGCCGTATGTGTCGTTCCTCATCATGCCCATCTTCGCGCTGGCAAATGCCGGCGTGCATATTCCGAGCGCGGAGTATTTCGACATATTCCAGACCGCACCCGAGTTCGGTGCAGTCGGCATGGGCGTATTCTTCGGCCTGCTGCTCGGAAAGCCTGTCGGAATATTCTGCGCGAGCCGTCTGGCCGTGTGGCTCAAATTGGGAGAGATGCCCTCGAAGGCAACGTGGATGATGCTCTTCGCCGTAGCATGTCTGGGCGGTATAGGATTCACGATGTCGATTTTCGTCGACTCGCTGGCCTTCACCGACCCCGACATCATCGCACGCGGCAAGATTGCCATTCTCATGGGGTCGGCCGCTGCCGCGATACTCGGATTCATTTTGATAAACATAGAGGCCAAACGCGAACATATCACAAAGTAAACGCCCGATGAAACGACGATTTTCGATAATTTCGGCCTTCGCCGTCGCTCTCGCCGTGCTGGCGGGATGCGGCAGCGGCGGAGGCAAGACCGCTTTCCGCATGGCCGGAGAGGACGATTCGCTGGCATACGTCATAGGCATGCACGTCGGCCGCAATCTGACAGCCATGGACTCCACGCTCAACGTGGCGGCCGTGTGCGAGGGTATCCGCGACGTGTTCGCCGGCAAGGCGAAGTTCTCCGACGCGGAGGCACGCACGTTCTATCTGCGGTTCATGAACTACACTCTTCCCGAGCGTGTGCGCGCATACGAGGAGCAGTTCCTCGCCGATTTCAGCCGTTCGAACCGCTCCTACGCCCGCACGGCGTCGGGAGTGACGTACAGCGTGGAGGTCGTCGGCGACGAAACGACGCTGCCGCGCAACGATGTCGACACGGTGGTGATTCGTTACGTGGCCAAACATCGCGACGGCAGGGTGTTCCACTCCTCCTACGAGCGCGGCGACACGCTCCGCACGGCGCTGGGCGACATGCGCGACGGTGTGCGAGAAGCGGTGAAGCTCGCCAGCAAGGGCGGCAAAATCGACTTCTGGGTGCCTTCGGCCATGGCCTACGGCGCTGCGGGAGATGCGGAGGCCGGCATAGCTCCGAACGAGACGCTCTATTACGAAATAGAGCTTCTGGACATCGTGCCGGGCAGCCGATACCGCCGCAACAACTCCGCGCCGTCGTCGAAAAACATCTGACGGCCGGCACCCGGCGGTCGGGGATGCGGCTCGATTCTGAATTCCTGATTTTGAATTTTGAATTTTGGATTTTCGAGAGTATCTTTGCTCCGCAAACCGACGGACATGTTCCGATTAAGAATGAAAAAACTACAAATTAACAATTTATAAGATGAAAAAATTTATGTTCACAGCTGCGGTGCTCGTATGCGCCGCACTCGCAGTATCCTGCGGTAACAAGCCCGCCAAAGGCGTCACGAAGGGCTCCAAGGCGCAGTTCGACTCGCTCTCCTATGCTCTCGGTGCGAACGTGGGCTACGGTATTCAGCGCGAGATGGGCGATATTCCCTTCGATTTCAACGCATTGACCGAGGCCATAGAGGCTGCTGCGTTCGACAAGGATACGCTCTCGCACGAGAAGGCCGTGAGCCTTCTGCGCGAGTACTTCATGATGAAGCGTCCGCAGCGTGCTCAGGAGATTCGCGCCCGCAAGGCCGAGGCCGACTCGCTGGCATTGGCCAACGGCGAGGAGGTGGTGGCCGACGAGCGTCCGTTCGCCGACCCCGCGATGTTCGAGACCGAGCAGGAGCGCGAGCTCATATCCTACGCTTTCGGTACGGATATCGGCACCAACATGCGCAACAGCAACTTCCCCGTGCAGGTCGTTTGGGCTGTCGAGGGTATTCAGCAGGCCCGCGAGGACAAGGCGTCGATGACTCCCGAGGAGGTAGAGGGCTACCTGCGCTACTACTTCATGGAGAAACTTCCCGCCGACAACCTCAAAGCATCCGAGGAGTGGCTCTCGAAGGTAGAGCGCAAGTCGGGCGTGAAGAAGACCGAGTCGGGCCTTCTCTACAAGGTTACGGCCAAGGGCGACGAGACGGTGAAGGCTGCCGACGACCGCGACGTGGTGAAGGTGCACTACAAGGGTACGCTGAGCGACGGCACGGTGTTCGACGCTTCGCGCTTCAAGGATATGCCCGCCGCACGCCAGGAGCAGATGAAGAGATACAACCCCGAGGGTTACGAC
>CAMWIG010000054.1 GCA_947174295.1 uncultured Alistipes sp.
CAGAACGTCGAGCGGCGCATGGGTGTTGGAGTAGGCCTGGAAGTAGACCAGATAGCGCTGCGCCTCGCGGTAGCGGCGCCGGTGGAACTCGATGCCCTCGTCGATCTGCTGCGCGATGCTCTTCCCGGGCCGGCAGTACGACGGAGTGAAGGCGCTGTTGTTGCAGAACGTGCAGCCTCCCGTCGCGACCGTGCCGTCGCGGTTGGGGCACGTGAATCCCGCATCGACCGACAGCTTCTGCACGCGTCCGCCGAACATGCGGCGGAAGTATGCCGAGTAGCTGTTATACGGACGGTTATCGTTCCAAGGAAACATGGGAGTATAAATTCAAAATTCAGAATTCAAAATTCAAAATTAGGGAGCGACTGTCCGAACGGAAATCTTTTCAAATTCAGAATCGAACCGTTCTGCGACAATCGTCTCAATCATAATCCGAATGTAATCTATCGACTGCAATATCCGGTAATTTTGAATTTTGAATTCTGAATTTTGAATTTGGTTACAGTCCCCACTCGCTGGCGGTGAAGGAGTCCTTCGGGGCGTTGGGGACGTTGACGAAGAACCTGTGGCCGGTGATGCGTTCGAGCTCGTCGATGGTCATCATCTCGCGCGAGGAGACCTTCTGGCCTTTGAGGTCGTTGTTGTGGGCGCGCACGAATGCCGCGCACATCAGTTCGTCGCGCGAGCAGTTCATGACCGATTTGCCCGTGTTGCCGCGCTTGGTGCGCAGCACGGCGATGTAGAACATCGTGGGGCACGACACGTCGCTGCGGCCGCCGAACTCGATCTTCTTGGGCGTCGCCGACATGCCGTAGCCGTCGGTGAAGGAGTCGAAGTAGGTGCCGATTACGAGGTATGTCGTGTCGGAGCATACCTTGCCGTCGATCCAGTCTTCGAGCGTGTTCCAGCCTCCGCCGCCGGTGTTGAACCCCGACGAGTACTGCGGTGCGATGTTGGTGTAGTAGAACACCTGGCGGTTGATGTTGGTGGAGCGGGTGCGCTCGGCCGAACCAAGCATGTGGCCCTTGTTGCATCCGCCGCCGGTCGATTTGCTGTTGTACTGCAAGTTCGACGGAATCTGCGGGTCGGTGGCGTAGGCATTGGTGCGGCTGGCGCTGCCCTCGTAGCACGAGTGGCGGGGTGCGGCCACCCACACGGGGCAGTGGTGCCGGGCGCTGAAACATACGGTGTAGTTGCGGGCGGCGTAGCCGTTGATGCTGAAATCGGGGCAGATGTGGTGGCCGTAGTAGTAGTCGGCGTTGGTGTCGTCCTCGGTCGGAAGCTCGGCCCAGCCGGTGCGGTAGACGTTGCCGGTCGTCGTGCCGCCCTGGGACGCGGTGACGAACGATGCCTGCTCGCTCGAATAGAGTTCGCCGTCGATTACCGCGTTAAGGCGGAAACGGTAGGTCGTCGACGGGGTGAGACCCGAGAGCTGCGCGCTCTTCGTGCCGGTCGCGGTCGTCACCGCGGCACGCTGCTCGGCGCCGGTCGAGGAGTAGGTGAAATAGACATCCGACACGCTGCCCCCCCCCGAATAGGAGAACGTGCAGCTGACAGTGGCGCCGTTGGCGGTCACCGACGAGCTCGCGGGCGTGCCGAACGACGGTTTTTCGACCGGCGAGGGCTTCGCGGCACCCTGCGTGACGGTCACGGTGCGCGAAGCCGCCGACGGATAGGAGACGGTGATGGTCGCCGTGCGCACGTCGCCTGTATTGACCTCGACCCGGCAGGTTATCTCTCCCTCGGTCGAGAGGTCGAATTCGCCGACCCATGCCGCGGACGACTCTGCCGACACTTCGCCGCCCTCCACGGGATTCAGCACGTCGTAGGTCAGCGTCAGCATACCGCCTTCGGCCTCGACGGAGACCGACGCGGGCGAGGTGATGTCGAGCACCGTTTCGCCGGGTGCCACACGGTCGGTCGTGAACGACGACGACGGGCCCTGAACCCGCGCTTCGCCCAGCTTCATGTAGGCGTGGACGCTGTATCGGGTTTCGGGGCTGAGGCCGGACAGCAGTCCGTAGACCTTGCCGTCGGCTGCGCTGACGATAGGCGAGTCGACGTATGCGCCCGTGTTGCCCTCGGCATCGACGGGAGCATAGGAGAATCCTGCGTTCGATGAGGTCAGAACGCCCTCGGCCGTGCTCGTAAGGCACATCACCTCGGCGATGGTGCCGGTTGTTTTGGTAACGAGCGGTGTGCTGAACCAGTCGAATCCGGGTTCGGTGTTCTCTTCGCCGCACGATACGAGTGCGACAATCGCCGTAATGACGAAATAGCGGAAAATTTTCTTCATATACGTTAAGTTTTTCAGATGTTATTCTGTTATTCTCTGTTTTTGGAATCTATCCATATGGTGACGGGGCCGTCGTTGACGAGCGAGACCTTCATGTCGGCGCCGAACTCGCCCGTGGCGGGGCGACGGCCCGTATGGCGCTCTATGCAATCCACGAAGCGGTCGTAGAGCGGCCGCGACACCGCCTCGGGCGCAGCTTTGACGTATGACGGGCGGTTGCCCTTGCGCGTCGAAGCCATGAGAGTGAACTGGCTGACTATCAATGCTTCGCCGCCTGCGGCCGCGAGATCGAGGTTCATCACCCCGTCCGCGTCGTCGAATATTCTCAGGCGCAGCATCTTGCCCGCCAGCCACTCGATGTCCTCGTCGGTATCCTCGGCGCAGATGCCCACGAGCACGAGCAGACCGCGGCCGATGCGGGAGCGAACCGCACCGTCGATGGCTACCGACGCTTCGGCGACTCTCTGTACGAGTATTCTCATCGTGCGTTCTGTTCGAAGTATGTCCAAAGATTGTCGTCGGCCGGAACGGGAGCGACCACCGAGACCGCCTCGTGGCGCACGGGGTGGTCGAATGCCACGCACCGCGAGTGAAGCGAGATGCCGCCTCCGGGGTTGGAGCGCTTGGCGCCGTATTTGAGGTCGCCCTTTATCGGACAGCCGATTTTCGCGAGCTGGGCGCGTATCTGGTGGTGACGGCCGGTGAGGAGCTCCACGCCGACGAGCGTATAGCGCGTCGAGCGGGCCAGCGTCTCGTAGCGCAGGCGCGACTCCTTGGCATCGGGTTTCGGTGTATCGTAGACGTGCGAGCGGTTGGTGCGGCCGTCGCGCACGAGCCAGTGGCGCAGGTCGCCCGCCTCGGGCTCCGGCGTCCGCTCGGTCACGGCCCAGTATGTTTTGCGAATGGCTCCCGAGCGTATCATCTCGTTGAGCCGAGCGAGGGCCTTCGATGTTTTGGCGAAGAGCACGGCGCCGCTCACGGGGCGGTCGATGCGGTGCACCACGCCGAGAAATACATCGCCCGGCTTGGCGTCGCGATGCTTGATGTAGGCCTTGATTTGGTCTTCGAGGGCGCTCTCGCCCGAAGGATCGGGCTGCACGAGGTCGCCGCAGCGCTTGTTCACCACAAGCAGGTGGTTGTCTTCGTAGAGTATGTCGTCGGGTGAAAACATCTTATTTGAGAATGAATGTGAAGGGGAGCAGCTTTTCGGCCGAATCGACCACCGATGCGCTTCCGCCGCCGCTCATGATGATGCGTATGGGCGAGCCCTGCCGGCGCTCGGCGTCGACAAGCACCTGGCGGCACTGTCCGCAGGGGTAGCACTCGCGCTCCGACGGCAGAGAGGCTATCGCAAGCGTCTCGATGGGGTCGTCGGCATGGCAGGCGAAGGCATGGAAGAGAAGCGACCGCTCGGCGCAGAGACCCGCAGGGTAGACTTCGCTCTCGAAGTTGCTTCCGTAGAGATACTTGCCGCTGCGAAGGCGGGCGGCGGCCCCGACCTTGAAGTTGGAATATGTCGCGTTGGCGGTGCCGACAGCCTTCTCGGCTTCGGCCACCGCGAGGCGGTCGGCCTCCGGCATGAGCTCCGGCGAGTCGTAGTGTTCGTACTCGAAAACGAATTTTTTCTCCATAACAGCTCCTTTTCTTTTATGGTAAAGTAAACAAAGATAGTGCTTTTTTATGAAAACGCATAATTTTATCCGAAAAAGTGCGCGCACGACGACGGCGGGCCCCGGAAAGACCCGCCGTCGCACTGCAAACTGTTTGTGTCGATATTCGTTTTCTGCCGGCCGTTACTCCTCCGCAGCCGGAGCGTCGTCGGACGTCGCGGATTCGGCCGCCGGGGCTTCGTCGGCGGGTGAGGTGCTCTGCTCTTCGGCCGGCTGGGATGCGGACTGTTCGGAGGCGGGGGCCTGCCGGTCGTCGGCGGGCTGCTCGGGGGCTTGTGCGAATGCGCTCATAGTGAACATTGCGATTGCTGCGAGGAACATGATTGACTTTTTCATAACTCTTTACTCTTTTAAGTTTAACCTGTGTTTCGATTTTCAATACCGTCATAGCCGGTTTCCGCATCGAAGAGGTTCAAGGGGTGTGCCGAAAAATGTCGGAAGAGTTACTGGGTTGATAATTAGCGGATAAGGCGTGCCGGCCGCCGTGCCGTGATATGTCGTCGTTGTGGATTCGTTCCACGAATTCGTGGAGCGTCTCCACATCGGTCGCAGCGCCTGCCGCCGGAAGTCCGCGCCGCGACGATGCACCGAGACGATGCGGCGCGGCAGCCGTTTTACAGCTGCCGCGGCCGGAGGATTCGAGCGGCAGGGCCGCCGCTATGCGCAGGCAGACCTACTCGATTTCGTACTGGCGGAGTTTGTTGTAGATTGTTTTGCGGTCGATGCCCAGACGCTTCGCTGCGAGGCTTTTGTTGCCGCCGGCGTCCTCTATTGCGCGCAGGATGCGTTCGCGTTCGAGGGCCGGATCGTGGAGCAGTTCGCTCGGTGCGGCCGGTGACGGTGCGGTTATTTCGGCCGGAAGTTCGGCGATGCCGATTGTCTCTCCGCGCGCGAGCAGGGCCGCACGCATGACGGCGTTTTTCAGCTGGCGCAGGTTGCCGGGCCAGTCGTAGTCGCGCAGTGCGGCGGCGGCACGGGCGTCGAATCCGGCTATCGCGCGGTCGAGCTCCCGATTGGCGCGGTCGAGGAAGAAGTCGGCGTAGAGCATGATGTCGTCGCGCTGCTGGCGGAGCGACGGCATGCGAACGACGAACTCCGTCAGTCGGTGGTAGAGGTCGTTGCGGAAGCGCCCCTCGGCGATGGCTGATTCGAGATTTTCGTTCGTCGCGGCAACCAGACGCACGTCGACGGCCGTTTGACGGTTGCTTCCGACCGGCTTTATGGTGCGCTCCTGTATGGCGCGGAGCAGCTGTATCTGGATTTCGTATCCGAGGTTTCCTATCTCGTCGAGGAACAGAGTGCCTCCGTCGGCTGCGGCGAATGCGCCCTGCTTGTCGGAGAGGGCTCCCGTGAACGAACCCTTGACGTGGCCGAAGAACTCCGAGGCGGCCAGCTCGCGGGGTATCGTGCCGCAATCGACGGCCACGAACGGCCCTGAGGCGCGGCGGCTGCGCGCGTGAATCGCTCGGGCGATATGCTCCTTGCCCGTGCCGCTCTCGCCCACGATGAGCGTCGACATGTTGGTCGGAGCCACGAGGCCCACATACTCGTACAGCCGTCGCGACGCGTCGCTGCGGCCCTCGATGAACTCAGGCTCGTCGTTGGCCGCAGCGGCCCGAGGCGAACTCTTAGCGGCGGGTGCGGAGAGCGCCTCCTCGATTTTGCGGAGCAGCAGGTCGGGGTTCAGCGGCTTCGGAACGTAGTCCGACGCGCCGAGCTTTATGCAGACAACGGCGTTCTGTATGTCGGCGTAACCGGTCATGACTATCGCCGGGATGGCCGTGCTGCTTTCGCGCATGCGTTGCAGCAGGTCTATGCCGTCGCCGTCGGGCAGGCGCATGTCGGTGAGCAGCAGTGCGATGTCGCCTGCCGCAAGCAGTTTCTGCGCCGCCGCGAGCGTGCCGGCCGAGACCGTCGCGTAACCCTTCTTGCGCAGCCACGTGGAGAGCATCAGCGCCAGCGTGGTGTCGTCGTCTACGATGAGTATCTTGTGTTCCATAATCCCTTGATGTCGATTGTCATAACGTCGTGCCGCCGGTTTTATTGCCCGCACCGGCCTTGTCGGCCAGAGCTTCCGCTTCGGCGGCCATGGCGCATACTTCGGCGTGGAGCCGGGCCGCGAAATCGCGCTGCGAGGATATCACCCAGCCCGTCGAGCGCTCCATGCGGCGTAGCTCGGAGGAGAGGTCGGTGCGGCCCGTCATCTCCATGCGCGGTGTGAGCTTGTGGGCCGTCGCGCGCATGAGCTTCGCATCGCCGCTGTCGGCCGCCTGTTTCAGCGCTGCGGCGTCGGCGCGGCTCTCGGCGGCGAAGGTGCGCAGTATGTCGGCCTCGGCCGCGGAGTCGCCGCCCGCGAATGCCGTCAGTGCTTCGAATCCCGCTGCGGAACGCGACTTCACGGCGCTATCCACGCCGGCCATGCCCGAGAGTGCGCGCAGCAGGTCGCTTGCGGCGAACGGCTTGTGCAGCACCGCCGAGAAGCCGCGTGCGAGGAATTCTCCGTCGCCCCCGGCGCGGGCCGTGACGGCTACCACGGGCGTCGCGGGCGAAAGCCTCCGCACCGTGGCGGCTATGGCGAACCCGTCGGTGCCGGGCATCTGTATGTCGGTCATCACGGCGTCGAACCGGCTCTCGTTCAGCAGACGCTCGATGTATTCGGGAAACTGGCATGTCGTGATGTCGATTCCGACGCTGCGGCACATTGCCGCGACCATGTCCAATTGCAGCTTGTCGTCGTCGAGGGCCAGCAGCCGTATGCCGTCGGCCGGCCGTGCCGGCTGTGCCGTGCGCGATACGGGGACTCTGACCGTGAAACGGCTGCCCCGCCCGGGTTCGCTCTCCAACTCCACCTCTCCGCCGAGCAGCCGCACTGCGCGGTCGACTATCGACAGACCGAGTCCGAAGCCCTCGATTCCGCGGGCCGAGCCGAGCCGCACGAAGGCTTCGAATATCCGCTCGCGCTCCTCGGGTGCGATGCCGCGGCCCGTGTCGGCTATGACGAAGCGAAGCGCGTCGCCGTCGAGCGACAATGCGACCGATACGCTGCCGCTGTCGGTGAATTTCAAGGCGTTGGATATGAGATTGTCGGCAATCTGACGTATGTGCATGGGGTCTCCCGTCACCTCTGCCGCCGAATCGGACGATGCTTCGGAGAGCAGTTCCACGCCCTTGGCGGCGGCTATGGGACGGAATCCGTCGACGATGCTTTCGAAGAGCCGTGCCGGTGAGAACGTCACGCTCTCGGCCTCGTCGCGGTCGGTGTCGAGACGGTGGAACTCCACCAAATCGGTGACCAGACGCAGCAGATGCTCCGACGACTGCTGCATGTTGCGCAGATAGGTTTCGCCGCGGCGGTCGATGTCGAGCCGCGACATGAGGTCGATATATCCCATGATCGAGCCCAGCGGAGCCTTTATGTCGTGCGTTATGGCCAGCATAAGCTGTTCGCGCGTCGAGAGCAGCGTCTCCTTTTCGCGGTTCGCGCGCTCCAACTCGGCCTTGTAACGGTTGCTGCGCGAGATGTCGCGCCACAGTATCACGACGAACAGCAGCACGAGCACTATGGCTGCCGCGGCTATCGAGCCGAGCAGGGTCGTCGACCGGCGAATGACAGCCTGCCGCTTCACGGCATCGGCTATCTCGACGGCGCTCTCTTCGCGTTCGAATTCGTCGATGAGTCGGTAAATAGTGTTGTTTATCAGTCGGTTGTCGCGGCTAATGCGGGCGACTTCGCGCCATGCCGTTCCTGCTATTTCGGAGCGTTCGGCCGTCACCTTCTCCTGCAAGTCGCGCAGCACGACGGCTATCGTGTCCGACATGCCGCCCGCCACGGAGTCGACGCGTATGTTGGTCCGCACGGTGATTGTCGAGTCCTCTTTCGGCGGACTGAACAAATCGGCGAACCGGCGGAAGAAGCCGCGACGGCTGCGGGCCGTGCGGAGCGTGTCGCTGAGCACGCTTACGTGTGCGGCGGGGAGAGTGTCGGCGTGTATCGTACTGTCGGGCAGTATTATGCGCTCGATGTTGCGCTCCACTATCGTCGGGGAGTTCGCGGCCCGCCACGTCTCGATCAGGCGTATCGTCGTGCGCTCCTTGCGGTCGATCAGCAGCTCGATGCTGTCCAGACGCTCGGTCTGCTCCTCGTTGTCGGTCTCTGCGACCGTCGCGCGCAGCGAGTCGATGCAGCTGCGCACGAGTGCCAGCTCCGAACGGAAGGACTTGCGGTACGACTCGTCGCCGGCGAGCATCATCTGTCCGCTGCTTTCGGCCTGGTAGAGGTGATACAGCGTGCGGTTGATGGCGTTGCGCCGGGAACGCAGCTGCGAACGGTCGTCGGCCGAAGCGATGTCCGTGGCCATAGCGAATACCCGCCATATCGCCACGACGGACACGGCGAGAACAAGGATGTACCCTGCGGCTATCTTCGATTTGACGTATCGCGACTGTTTCATGACGGCAAATATACGAAAAACGGAAGCGCACGCAAAAAACCGTGCGTATTATTGCGTCGGCCGACGATTCGCCGCAGGGCGTCTGGCGGGAGCCGGTATTCGCCGGAGCCGCGACCGATGCCTTTGCAGCATCACATGCCGTGAGGAGTGTCGGACGAACCGGCTCGAAGGGCCGATGCCGCGGCGGCAGCGTACTGCCCGTCGTCGACGGGTTCGAGCCACGTGTCGACGTTGGATGCGGGGTTGCACTCCACGGCCAGATGCGAGAACCAGCTGTCGGGGGCCGCGCCGTGCCAATGCACCGCACCGGGCGCTATCTCCACGACGTCGCCCGGGCGGAGTTCGCGCGCGGGCGAACCCTTCTCCTGATACAATCCGCGGCCGGCGGTGCATATCAGCAGCTGACCGCCCGTGTGGCTGTGCCAGTTGTTGCGGCAGCCGGGTTCGAAGGTCACGTTGGAGATGTTGGTGCCGAGTTCGGCGCTGCGGCTCACCGGGGCGAGGTAGGCCTGCCCGATGAAGTACTGCGAAAATTGCTCGGGCAGCTTCCCGCCCTGCGGGAATATCTGCTCGAAATCGGTTGTTCGTTCTTTCATGGTCTGTGCTTTCACGGTCGCGCACGGCAAGAGCACGGCGGCGACGAATGTTGCTAAAAATCTTTTCATGTGTCGTCTTTTGGTCCGGCACTGCAAATTTACGGCTGCGGAGGCTGTCGGCATGAAACATTTTTACCGTATCTCCTACCACAATTACCGTTTCCGCCGCGGCGGTGTCCGCGAAAAGGAAAAAAGCCGTAACTTTGTATCCGCAAACAACTAAGAGCGACGACAATGAACGACAAAATCAGAAACATCGCCACGATAGCCGAGTACAACGCCATGTTCGGCGCCGAGACGCTTCATCCGCTTATAAGCGTCGTAGACATGTCGAAGAGCGCGCCCTTGCGTCACGAGCGCCATACGTTCGGTTTCTATACTCTGTTTCTCAAAGATGTCAAGTGCGGGGATTTGCGCTACGGGCGCCACTACTACGACTATCAGGAGGGGACGATCGTCTGCATCGCTCCGGGGCAGGTGGTAGGCATCGAGGACAACGGCGAGACATTCCAGCCCAAAGGGTGGGCGCTGATGTTCCATCCCGACCTGATTCGCGGAACATCGCTCGGACAGCGCATGCGCGAATACACCTTCTTCTCCTACGAATCGAACGAGGCGCTGCACCTCTCGGAGCGCGAACGCGGGATAGTGGTCGACTGTCTGCAAAAAATCGCCCACGAGCTGGAACACGCCATCGACCGCCACAGCCGCCGGCTGATTGCAATCAACATAGAGATGCTGCTCGACTACTGCCTGCGCTTCTACGAGCGGCAGTTCATCACGCGGCAGAACGTCAATATCGACATCCTCGCGCGTTTGGAGCGTCTGCTCGACGAGCGTTTCGCCTCGCCCGACATCGCTGCGGACGGCATTCCGACGGTGCGCTGGTGCGCCGCCGAGCTGTGCCTTTCGCCCAACTACTTCGGCGATCTGGTGAAGCGCGAGACGGGCCGCACGGCGCAGGAGTACATCCAGCAGCGGCTTATCGGTGCGGCCAAGGAGCGGATACTCGACCCGACGAAGAGCATCTCCGAAGTGGCCTATTCGCTCGGATTCCAATATCCGCAGCACTTTTCGCGTCTGTTCAAGCGCATCGTAGGCCGCACGCCGAACGAGTACCGAAACGGCAATTAGCCGTCGGGCCGGCGGCTTCCGCCGGGAGGTTCGGGCGGGGCCGGCCTATCGGCCGATAATCAAATCGTCGAGACGCAGTTTCGGAACGCAGTGCACGCCGTCCTTGCGGTAGTAGGCGAGCCGGTCGGGCGACTCTCTGTCGACGAGCTCTATCTTTTCCGCGCTGCGGCCGACGGCCACAATCAGCAGGGGCCGGTATTCGAGCCCGAGCGCTGCGGTCACGGCTTCGCGGTCGAAAGCCCCGATGCAGATTCCGCTGAGCCCCATCTCCACGGCTTGCAGAAGCATGCTCTGGGCCGATATGCCGAGATCGATGTCGATGTCGCGGTCCTCGGGCACCGTGGAGCACACGACGCT
>CAMWIG010000055.1 GCA_947174295.1 uncultured Alistipes sp.
CACACCATGCTGCCCGACATGATCGAGGTAGGCAGCTTCATCGGAATGGCCGCCATGACCGGTTCGGAGCTTACGATAAAGAACGTGTCCTACGACAATCTGGGAATCATACCCCAGCAGTTCGCACGCATGGGCATACGTTTCGAACAGCGCGGCGACGACATCTACATCCCGCAGCAGGACCATTACAGCATCGAGTCGTTCATCGACGGTTCGATAATGACCATCGCCGACGCTCCGTGGCCCGGCCTGACGCCCGACCTGCTGTCGATTTTCCTCGTCGTCGCGACGCAGGCCAAGGGTGCGGTGCTCATCCATCAGAAGATGTTCGAGAGCCGTCTGTTCTTCGTCGACAAGCTAATCGACATGGGCGCGCAAATAATTCTCTGCGACCCGCACCGCGCCACGGTCATCGGCCACGACCACCGCATACGCCTGCGCGCCACGCGCATGTCGTCGCCCGACATCCGCGCCGGCGTGGCGCTTCTCATAGCCGCCATGTCGGCCGAGGGCACGTCGACGATTCAGAATGTCGACCAGATAGACCGCGGCTACAACGACATCGACGGCCGGCTCAACGCTTTGGGCGCACGCATAACGCGACTCGACGAATAAGAGTCGGAACACATACGGCAAAACACAAAAGATATAATTGAAATGTTTCTGGAAAACGCAAGCCGCAAGGGATATATAGAGGTAATCTGCGGTTCGATGTTCTCGGGCAAGACCGAGGAGCTCATACGGCGCCTCAAACGCGCCAAGTTCGCCAACCAGCGAGTCGAAATATTCAAGCCCGGAATAGACGTGCGCTACTCCGAGGAGGAGGTCGTGTCGCACGACTCGAACGCCATACGCTCGACGCCGGTCGAGTCGCCGCAGAACATTCTGCTGCTGGCGGCCGATGTCGACGTGGTAGGCATCGACGAGGCGCAGTTCTTCGATTCGAGCATCGTCGACGTATGCCGCACGCTGGCCGACAACGGAGTGCGCGTCATAGTGGCCGGACTCGACATGGATTTCACGGGAAAACCGTTCGGCCCGATGCCGCAGCTCATGGCAACGGCCGAGTACGTCACCAAGGTGCACGCCATCTGCGTCCGCTGCGGCAATCTCGCACACCACTCCCACCGCCTGACCTCCGACGACCGGCAGGTGATGCTCGGCGCACAAGACTCCTACGAACCCATCTGCCGCCACTGCTTCCACGAGCTCACGGGCAGGAAATAACCCGGCTGCTGCCGCCTGCGGCCGGCCCGGTGCGAGGGCCGTCGAAGCCGCACCGCATCTCGCACGCCGCAACTGCAAACCAAGAAAAGGCCGCCTTTCCCCGGATTCGGAAAGGCGGCCTTCAAATACACGATTCGCACGGTCAGTCACAGCTTGGGAGGTAAAATCTTCACAATCGAAACAACATTTGGCAGATGTCTATTTTCTAACTGCGTTGAATTTTGCCGGGTCGGTATATCTCGACTCGACATATCCGCTTATTATATTCGCTGAGTCGCTATCGAAATTAACACGGCGAATCATAAAAGAGTGATTCAAAAATTCGAGTTGCCGACAATTCGTCGCAGAGTAAGGAGTGAATACCAACAGCCATTCGCCATATTGGTAAGTCAACCGAACACGGTAGCACATCTTACACACACCATTGCCCGACGAAGGGGCTTCAATCTCCGCTTCTCCCGAAAGCCCGGCTTCATTCACAACCTGCTTCAACAGAATATTACCCGACAATTCAGTTTTTTCGACATTCATATCCAGCAACCATGTCCCTGCCAACATTTCGCAGCGAGGGACATTTCTACGTTTTGTCCGGGGATTCATCAATGACAAAATCTTCCCGAAATTCTGTATGGCTAAGACAGCATATCCTACATCATCGTTTAGGTCCAAATGACACGGATCCTGCATCACAACAGATAGGAATACCAATCCTGCCATAAAAAGCACAATCAATATAAAGTATGTCATTGCTGCGAGAATAAATATTTACAGTAACCATATCGATTCTTCGTTAATAAGACTTGTGTTTATTGAGACGACCTCTGCGAACCATCCGGCGATTCACAGAACCCGTTGCCGTTTTGCCACTCTGCGCCTTGCACGGAATGGTTGCGGTACGACATACCGGCGCACGCGCTAATTAATAAATTCGCAATGTTTTTTTTACGAACGGTCGTTGTTAAAAGGTTAAAAATAGAAGGCCTCGAATGCATTGCAAGTTACAAATTAAAATCGAAAACTCCAAAAAATTAAACAACTATTTCAATAATTCGAATTTTCAAGACAAACTGCAATACCCGTTTATCAATAATGCAGGCAACTCCACCCGAATATACAGAACATTTATTATATAATATATGGTGTCGAAAACGCGCCATGATACGCACATGCCTCGGTACGACTGCTCCTCGGCAGACAAGCGAAATAAAAACTACGCCGTTCGACGCCGTTGCAATCGGCCCCCCACTGACTACATACAGAAAATCCTCCCTTTGACAAAGGGAGGATTCAGGAGGGAATGTAAATATTTCAATTATACGAGCGGCGAGAACATCAGTATCCAAGGATACGCATCATCGCACGGTACGACTGCTCCTCGGCAGACAAGCGAAATAAAAACTACGCCGTTCGACGCCGTTGCAATCGGCCCCCCACTGACTACATACAGAAAATCCTCCCTTTGACAAAGGGAGGATTCAGGAGGGAATGTAAATATTTCAATTATACGAGCGGCGAGAACATCAGTATCCAAGGATACGCATCATCGCACGGTACGACTGCTCCTCGGCAGACAAGCGAAATAAAACTACGCCGTTCGAAGCCGTTGCAATCGGGCGAAACCGCCCCACCACAGACCGCATACAGAAAGTCCTCCCTTTGTCAAAGGGAGGATTTAGGAGGGAATGTAAATATTTCAATTATACGAGCTGCGAGAACATCAGTACCCCAGGATGCGCATCATCGCACGGTACGACTGCTCCTCGGCAGACAAGCGAAATAAACTACGCCGTTCGAAGCCGTTGCAATCGGTCCCCCACAGACCGCATACAGAAAGTCCTCCCTTTGTCAAAGGGAGGATTTAGGAGGGAATGTAAATATTTCAATTATACGAGCTGCGAGAACATCAGTATCCAAGGATACGCATCATCGCACGGTACGACTGCTCCTTGGCGAACAAGCGAGTATAATACTCGTTGTCGTCCTTGTCGCGGTCGATGATGATGTGCTTCGGCGCCGGAATCAGGCAGTGCTGAATACCGCCGAAGCCGCCGATGGACTCCTGATAGGCTCCCGTGTGGAAGAAGCCGATATATTGTGTGTTGCCGGCTTCGAGCTTGGGCAGGAAGATGGCGTTGGTGTGCGACTCGGCATTGTAGAAATCCTCGCTGTCGCACGTCAGGCCGCCGAGGAACACGCGCTGATACTCCTTGTCCCAATTGTTCACCGCCAGCATGATGTAGCGCTGGTTGATACCCCAGATATCGGGCAGCGTGGTGATGAACGACGAGTCGATCATGTACCAGTTCTCGCGGTCGTTCTGCTGCTTCTGGTTGACGATGGAGTAGAGCGCCGCGCCGCTTTCGCCCACGGTGAACGACCCGAATTCGGTGAATATGTTGGGTTCGACGACCTCGTTGCGCTGGCAGATGTTCTTTATCTGCGCGACAATCTCCTCGGTCATGTACTCGTAGTCGTACTCGAAGCCCAGCGAACTCTTCACGGGGAAACCGCCTCCGATGTTCAGGCTGTCGAGCTCGGGGCATATCTTTTTCAGGTCGCAATAGACATTCACGCACTTGGCCAGCTCATTCCAGTAGTAGGAGGTGTCCTTCACGCCGGTGTTGATGAAGAAGTGCAGCATTTTGAGCTGGAACTTCTTGCTCTTCTGTATCTTGCTCTTGTAGAAGTCGACGATGTCGTTGTAGCGGATGCCGAGACGCGAGGTGTAGAAGTCGAATTTGGGCTCCTCCTCGCAGGCGATGCGGATTCCGACCTTGCACTTCTTGGTGAAAGCATCCTCGAAGAGGTCTATCTCCTCCTTGTTGTCGATGACCGGAATCGTGTTTTCGAACCCGGCATTGACCAGCTGCGCGATATTCTCCACATACTGCGGACGCTTGAAACCGTTGCAGACGATGAACCGATCCTTGTCTATCACGCCGCCGTCGTAGAGCGCGTTGATGATGTGGATGTCGTATGCCGACGATGTTTCGAGGTGGATGTCGTTCTTCAACGCCTCCTCCAAAACGAACGAGAAGTGGCTCGACTTGGTGCAGTAGCAGTAGTTGTAGGAGCCCTTGTAATCGACCTTCGCCATCGCGACGTTGAACATGCGCTTGGCACGGTTTATCTGCTGCGATATCTTGGGCAGATATGTAATTTTCAACGGCGTTCCGTACTGCTTGATAATCTCCATCAGAGGAATATCGTGAAAATTCAGCTCGTTGTCCTCGACCGAAAATTCGTCCTGAGGAAAGTCGAACGTCTGCTCGATAAGGTCGATGTACTTGTTCTTCATAATGTCGGTTAAAACTGATTATCGAAATCCGCGCGAGCTACTTTGTCAAAAATCGAGCAAAGTAGCTCGCGCGGATTATCATTTTTTCGAGGTG
The DNA here is from genome assembly GCA_947174295.1 of uncultured Alistipes sp. Taxonomy (GTDB): domain Bacteria; phylum Bacteroidota; class Bacteroidia; order Bacteroidales; family Rikenellaceae; genus Alistipes. The sequence goes on from CAMWIG010000055.1 coordinate 4,620, forward strand.
CAAAGCTGGCGATTTTTTTCGAGATGCACAACCGTTGGCCCGATTATTTTAAAATATAGGTGCATTTTTTGGTTTATTCTACGAAAAAAACGTAATTTTGGGGCACTAAATTCCGGCAACAGGCAGTTTTATAATCGGCCCGCGCGACCGCCAGACTCGAAGTCGGGCCGTGCGGCGATGTCGGAATTTGCCGAAGTACAGATTTTTTAAGATGAAAATTGCTGAAATCATAGTCCGCTACCTCGAAGCCAACAAACGGCTGGTAATACCGCAGCTCGGAGCCTTCATCGTCAAGTCACCCGGGCGCAGCGTCATATTCTCGGAGCTGCTGCGGCGCGACGACGGAGTGCTGCGCACGCTACTCATGGAGCACGGACTCGGCGAGTTGGAGGCCGCAGGTTCGATAGACCGCTTCGTCTTCGATGCCCGCCACGCCATGAAGCGGGGCGAAGCGTTCGTGCTCGACGGGCTGGGCGCCATACGCTACGGCGACAACGAAACCATTCAGTTCCGCTACGCTCCGCATGCCTCGCATGCCGATTTGGCGGCATTCGCAACGGCCGTGGGCAGGGGAAGGAAAATCGACGAACCGATAGTGTCGACCTCGGCCAAAGTGCAGCCCGAAGATTACGTGAAAGGGCTGCGCTACACGTCGAAGAGCAAAATCGACGACAAATCGTACTCCTACGCCAACCGCGGACGATTCGCCAACATGGACAAATTCCTGCTGCTGGCGATTCTCGCGGCCGTGATAGCCGTTTCGGCCATCGTCTACGGCTACGTCCGCGAACAGCGCATCAGCGAAGACCGTCAGGCCTTCGAGCAGGAGCTGGAACAGCGTCGCATAGACCTCACTGCCGGAATCGGCTCCGACGCTCCGGCGGAGGAACAACACTAACCGAGAAGAGATGACGACAGACATTCTATCCGTAAAACAGCGATTCGGCATCATCGGCAACTCCGAGACGATGAACCGCGCACTGGAAGTGGCTCTGCGCGTGGCTGCCACCGACCTGTCGGTGCTCGTCACGGGCGAGAGCGGCGTCGGAAAGGAGTTTTTCCCGCAGGTGATACACGCCTATTCGGCCCGCAAGCACAACAAATACATCGCCGTGAACTGCGGCGCGATACCCGAGGGAACGATCGACTCGGAGCTGTTCGGCCACGAAAAAGGGTCGTTCACCGGCGCCACCGAGGCTCGCAAAGGCTATTTCGAGGAGGCCGACGGAGGCACCATATTCCTCGACGAGGTGGCCGAGCTGCCGCTCTCGACGCAGGTGCGCCTGCTGCGCGTGCTGCAAACCGGCGAGTTCATCCGCGTAGGCGCTTCGAAGGTGCAGAAAACCAACGTCCGCGTGGTCGCCGCGACGAACGACAACCTGCTGGAATCAATCTCCGCAGGACGCTTCCGCGAAGACCTCTACTACCGTCTCAATACGGTGCCAATCGCCGTGCCTCCGCTGCGCGAACGGCCCGAAGATATCTTCATGCTCTTCCGCAAGTTCGCATCCGACGTGGCGGTGCAGTACCGCATGCCGGCCATCTCGCTCGACGCCGCGGCGCGCGAGATGCTCGAACACTATTACTGGCGCGGCAACGTGCGTCAGCTGAAAAACGTAGCCGAGCAGATATCGGCCATCGAGGAGCAGCGCGAAATCACGCCGGCCGTGCTGGCCAAGTATCTGCCGCTGCAATCGTCGGCCGCTCCCGCCGTGACATCAGCGGCGCGCATGCCGGGCGACGACTACTCGTCGGAGCGGGAGCTCCTCTACAAGGTGCTCTTCGACATGAGGGCCGACATGAACGACATGAAACGCATGCTCGCCGAGCTCACGCGCGGGGGACGTTCACAGCCAGAACCCCACCGCAGCGACATCGCGGGGCTGCTGCCCTCGTCGGCCGTGCAATCGGGCGCCGCCATAGACTACACCGAATCGGAGGACGTGACCGACTGTCCGCCCGCCCGCGAGCTGACAAAGGCCGACGTGCAGCGCGAACAGATAATACGCGCCCTGCGCCGACACAACGGACGCCGCCGCGATGCCGCCGCCGAGCTGTTCATGTCGGAACGCACGCTCTACCGCAAAATCAAGGAGCTCGGGATAGAGGAAGAGTAGCTCCGCCAATTCAAAATTCAAAATTCAAAATTCAAAATCAGGAATTCAGGATTATGACGACCAAATACTTGCGGCTGACGATTGCCGCCATATGCGCTGCCGTGCTGACCGGCTGCGGCGTGTCGATAAAATACTCGCTCTCGGGAGCGTCCATTCCGGCCGACGCGAAGACGTTCTCGGTGGCCTACTTCCCTAACAACGCCCCGATGGTGGCGCCCATTCTCAGCTCGACGCTCACCGACGAGCTCATATCGAAGTTCGCGCGCCAGACCCGCCTGCAACAGGTTCAGGAGGGCGGCGACTTCGCGTTCGAGGGTGAAATCATCAACTACACGTCGACCACGGCATCGGTGTCGAGTCAGGACTACGCGCTGTTGAACCGACTGACCATCACCGTGCGCGTGCGTTTCACGAACGCCGTGAACGAGGCCGCCTCGTTCCCCAACAAGACCTTCTCGGCATACGCCGACTACGACTCCACGCGCCTGCTCACCGAGGTGGAGGGAGAGCTGATTCCGCAAATCGTCGAACAGCTCGTAACCGACATCTTCCAAGCCACGGCATCGAACTGGTAACGACATGGCACTCAAAGACTACATACTCTCCGAGGGCCGCTGCGACGCCCCGAGCATCGAGGAGATCGACTCGCTGCTCAAACGCCATGAGTGGTACTCCGCCGCACGCATCGCACGCGCACGCCTGACCGGCGAGTGCGACCCCCGTCTGACGGCCGTTGCCGCGAGCCGCTGCGCCACCTCGCTCGACCGTCCCGAAATCGACATCGCACGTCTGATCGAAATCACGGCCGACGACATCATCGACCGCTTCCTGCGGCAGGACGACTACCGCATCGTGGCCGACGAAGAGTCCGGCACCGAGGATATAAAGACCGAAGCCGACCTCTCGGACGAGGAGGATGTCGTGAGCGAGCAACTCGCCGAAATATACCTCGCACAAGGGCTTCGCGACGAAGCCATCGCAATTTATCGCAAATTAAGTTTGCTAAATCCAGAAAAAAGTGTTTACTTTGCCGAGCTTATGGCTAAGATAGAAAATAATAATTAAAAATACGATAATTTATGTTATACACTATTTGTATCTGGTTGATTCTTATCGCAAGCGTTCTGATAATCCTCGCCGTGCTGGTGCAGAACCCGAAGAGCGGTATGGCCGCCAACTTCGGTGCGTCGAATCAGGTTATGGGCGTGCGCGAAACGTCGGACTTCCTCGAAAAATTCACGTGGGCTATGGCTATCGCCATCGTTGCGCTGAGCCTTCTGGCCACTCTGGCAATGGACCGCGGTCTGGTTGCCGACAGCAACCTCTCGAAGGATGCCGATGCCATCATGCAGAAGATGGAGCAGAACGCCACCCTGACTATTCCTCAGGCCGAGGCTCCCGCCGAAGCAGAGGTCGTAGAGGTCGAGGCCGAGAATTAATCCGTCAACCACGCAGACCGAGGCGGTTTCTCCGAACGGAGAAGCCGCCTTTTTCATATGCCGCCGCGCGGAGACCTCCCGAGCCTCCGCTGCCGCCACAGACCGCGCGGCGCCATCCCGCCCCGAAGCCAATCGACCACCGCAAAAAGGGAGGGCCGCATATGCGGCCCTCCCCGGAAACATTAACCTAACCTGAAAGACTATCTGATAAACAGAAGTTCGCGATATTTGGGAAGTGTCCACAACTGGTCGTCGATGACCTCTTCCAGTTTGTCGATATGGTAGCGGATGCGGTCGAAATAGACGGCCACGGTGTCGTGGTAGGCCACGGCCTTCTCGCGCTCGTCGGTCAGACGGTTGGCGTGACGGCGGGCGTCGGTCATTTCGAGAGTGAGGGTCTGAATCGCAGCCGTGTGCTCCTGTATGCGCAGGATGAGCTCCATGTCGGTGCGGGACTCCATGCCCAGCTGCGACATCTTGTAGACCTTGTCGAGCAGCATGGCCTCGTACTTCGAAGCGATGGGAACTATGTGGTTCATCGACAGATCGCCCAGAACGCGGCCTTCGATCTGAATCTTCTTGGTGTAGGTCTCCCACTTGACCTCGGTGCGTGCTTCGAGCTCTACGCGGGTGTAGACTCCCGTTCGTCCGAACATGCCGACGGTCGCATCGTCGAGATAGCGGTCGAAGATGACGGGTGCCGACGTCTCGCAGTCCAAACCGCGCTTTGCCGCCTCGGCCTTCCACTCGTCGGAGTAGCCGTTGCCGTCGAAGCGCACGTCGCGGCACTCCTTGATAAGGGACTTGACGACCTCGTAGATGGCGCGCTCCTTCTTCACTCCCGACTCGATTTTGGCATTGACGGCGCTCTTGAACTCGGCGAGCTGGTCGGCGACGATGGCGTTGAGCGTAATCATCGCCTCGGCGCAGTTGGCCGACGAGCCCACGGCGCGGAACTCGAAGCGGTTTCCCGTGAAGGCGAACGGCGAGGTGCGGTTGCGATCGGTGTTGTCGAGCATAAGGGTCGGGATGTGCGAGATGCCGCTCATGCGGAATACGTTCTTGGCGTCGAAGCGTATGGCGGCATCGCCGCGGCTGGCTTCGAGCTTGTCGAGCACGGCCGACACCTGAGCGCCGAGGAATGTCGAGATGATTGCGGGCGGCGCCTCGTTGGCGCCCAGACGGTGGGCATTGGTGGCGCTCATGATGGAGGCCTTCAACAGTCCGTTGTGCTTGTAGACGGCCGCCATGACATTGACGAGGAACGTGATGAACTGCAAGTTTTCGGACGGGGTCTTGCCCGGGCCGAAGAGGTTGACGCCCGTATCGGTGCCGAGCGACCAGTTGCAGTGCTTGCCCGAGCCGTTTATGCCCTTGAACGGCTTCTCGTGCAGCAGCACGCGGAAGTTGTGGCGGCGCGCCACCTTGTCCATGATTATCATCAGCAGCTGGTTGTGGTCGTTGGCGAGGTTGGCCTCCTCGTAGACGGGCGCAAGCTCGAACTGGTTGGGCGCCACCTCGTTGTGACGCGTCTTGACGGGAATGCCGAGTTTGAGCGACTCGTACTCCAAATCGCGCATGAAGGCCAGCACGCGCGACGGTATGGCGCCGAAGTAGTGGTCTTCGAGCTGCTGGTTCTTGGCCGACTCGTGGCCCATCAGCGTGCGGCCCGTGAGCTGCAAGTCGGGACGCACGGCGCACAGACTCTCGTCGACGAGGAAGTACTCCTGCTCCCAGCCGAGGTAGGAAACCACGCGCTCGACGCTCTTGTCGAAGTAGCGGCACACCTCGACCGCAGCCTTGTCGACAGCCGACAGAGCACGCAGCAGAGGCACCTTGTAGTCGAGCGCCTCGCCCGTGTATGAGATGAAGACGGTCGGGATGCAGAGCGTCGTGTCGACGATGAACGCCGGCGACGCGGGGTCCCACGCCGAGTAGCCGCGCGCCTCGAACGTGTTGCGGATACCGCCGTTGGGGAACGACGACGCGTCGGGCTCCTGCTGCACGAGCAGCTTTCCGGAGAGCTCCTCCAACACGCTGCCGTGGCCGTCGGGCTCGGCGAATCCGTCGTGCTTCTCGGCCGTACCGCCCGTCAGCGGCTGAAACCAGTGGGTGTAGTGGTCCGCACCGTGCTCCAAAGCCCACTGG
>CAMWIG010000056.1 GCA_947174295.1 uncultured Alistipes sp.
AGCGACACGGGTTCTGCGGACTCTGCGGACTCGGAGGCAGGCTCCTGAGCGGCGGAATCGTCGCCGGCAGGCACTACGCCCATTATCTCGTTCAGGTCCAGCAACGACGAGGCGACCGTCAGCGAACCTTTCAGCGTCTCGCCGCGCAGCGCGTAGGCAAGATAGTTAGTCAGACGCCCGTGCGCCGCGAGGTCGCTCGCACCGAGCGCGACACCCAGCTCCGACAGAGTCATGGCCTGCGGCGTAATTGACGCGGCGGCACGTCGGATGCGCACCTCGGGAAGCCCCGCAACGTCGGCCGTCATATCCTCGACGGCGAACGAACCCTCGGCGTCGACCTTCTCGAAGCGCTCGGCCTCGATATCCGACATGCGGGCCGCGGCGCGGAGGTCGACGGTCACCTTGCCGCCGAGTTTCACCGAATCGCCCAGCGGATATACGTCCTTCACCGCTCCGAGGTCGACGCGTCCGTCGGCCGTAGCCGAGAAGCGCAGGTCGCTCAACGGAGTGGCGGCGTGAAGCGTAGCACCGAGCGTGTTTCCGGCGAAGGTCAGCGTGAAGCGGTCGACATCGACCTTCGTGGCGTCGAGCGTGCCGCCGGGATTCGACACCGCGGCGTCGACATTGATTCCCGTGACGCCCTGCGGCAGCGAGGCATAGCGGAAACTGCCGTCGCGAACGCCCAGCTTAACGTCGAAGGCCGGCATGCGGTCGCCGCGCATCTCGCCGGCAACGGCGGCCGAGAGCGTCATCGAACCTCCGGCCGACAGCTCGGCGAAGTCGCGCGTATAGAACGCCGGAATCATCGACAGTATGTCGCGGAACTCCACGCGCGACGTGTTGGCCTTGATGTCCATCGTCACCGACTCGTCGCCGAGTTCGGCCCAGCCGTCGAGCGACAGCGTTATGTTATTCAGACGCAGCGTATTGTCCGACAGCGTGAAGCGATTGTCGAGCAGGTCGGCCGAGATGACGGCGTCGAGACCCGCCTCGGCGCCGGAGAGCATGGAGATGCCGCCCGTGCGGAACGTGAGGCCCTTGCAAGTGAGTTTCAGCGCGAGGTCGGTGCGGTCGGCCGACATGTCGCCGCGCAGCGAAAGGTCGACGGGCGACGTGGCGGCGTACATGCCCGTAGAGTCGTCGGCATAGCGCAGCGAAGCGCCCTCGATGTCGAACGCTTTGAGCGACAGACGGAACGTCGACGGCCCGGCATCGGCAGCATCCTCTTCGGGCTCCTGCTGCGGCTCGTCCGACGGCTTCATGACGTCCCAGTTCACGGCACCGTCGGCCGCCTTGCGGCCGTAGACCGAGGGGCGCACGAGCAGTACTTTCGACACCTCGAACCCTTCGTCACCGAAGAGCGACATGACATCCACGGCCACCGAAATGCGGTCGGCGGCGACGATGGTGTCGCCCTCGAAGCGCTCGACGCCCACGAGCGTCAGGCCGCGCAGTTCGAGCGACGCCTTGGGGAAACGGCGCAGAAGCGAGATATCCAGCGACTCGAAGTCGAGACGCGCCGCAAGCATGCGGTTGGCCTCGCTCTTGACGATTTCGCCTATACGGCCCCTCAGAGCCAGAGGGAGCACGACGGCCGCGACGAGCACTACGGCGACGACAGCGGCTGCGATTTTCAGTAATTTCTTCATTTTCGTATAATTTAAAATTCTATCGTTCGACGGGTCAGGGGCATGCCGGCTCGCAAACCGCGCGAACCGGCACCGCGGACATGCAACAAAAATATGAAAACTATCACAAAAAACATCTACGCAAGTACGAACTTTGCAAATTAGTGCTAACTTTGAGGTAATGAAAACAGTGTACGACATGCGAAAACTCGTCATAATCCCCACATACAACGAAATCGAGAATATCTCGGCCATGATAGACAAGGTCTTTTCGCTCGACGGCGGATTCGACCTGCTCGTCATCGACGACGGCTCGCCCGACGGCACGGCCGAAGTCGTCAGGCAGCGGCAGGCGGAGTATCCGCAGCGGCTGCATCTGCTGCAACGCAGCGGAAAGCTCGGGCTCGGCACGGCATATCTTCGGGGATTCGAGTGGGCGATGGAACACGGCTACGACTACATGTTCGAGATGGACTGCGACTTCTCGCACAACCCCGACGACCTGCTGCGCCTCTACGCCGCAGCCGAAGAGGGGTACGACGTCGTGGTCGGCTCGCGGTACGTGAAGGGCGTGAACGTGGTCAACTGGCCCATGTCGCGGCTGCTCATGTCGTACTTCGCGTCGAAATACGTGCGTCTGGTCACCCGCATGAAGGTGTGCGACGCCACGGCCGGATTCGTGTGCTACTCGCGGAGGGCTTTGGAGACGATGGACCTCGCGGAGATAAGGATGAAGGGATACGGATTCCAAATCGAGATGAAATACACCGCATGGCGGCTCGGACTGAGAATCAAGGAGGTGTCGATAGTCTTCACCGAACGGCGCGAGGGAGTGTCGAAGATGAGCGGCGGAATTTTCGGCGAGGCGCTCTTCGGCGTCATGCGGCTGCCACTGCGCAGGATTCGGGCCCGCAGGTAGACGCGCGGCAAAAAAACGACGCACCGGCCTTTCGCGGCAGGTGCGTTTTTTCACTTCTCATCGGATGCGGCCCGACGGCGGCTCACAGCTCCTCGGCAGGCATCTCCGCAATCGGAATTTCGGGAAGCACCGCCGGCTGCTCAGGCAGCTGGCGGGAGCCTACGATGCTGTCGACGACGAACTTCGTGAAGCCGCGCCACGGCAGAGCGCCGAAGTACTCCTTGTAGTGGAGCTCCACGGTGCGGCCGCCCTGCAACATCAGACGGCGCGCAAGCTCGGGGTCCTCGACCGAGAACTCGAACTCATAGGACTGAATCGAACCGGCCGTTTTGGAGCGGATGCCCGACTGTATGAGCTTGCCCTCGTAGGTCTTGAACAGCACGCCCTTATAGACCACGTAATTCAGTTCGCCGCTCTTGACGCCCTCGCCGAAAACGAAGTAGTAGCGGAAATAAGCCAGCGCCGCCAGAACGACGACGGCCAGCACTATGACGAATCCCCAGAAACGCTTCATACCAAAAACTCTTTTTTAACGTTACAAAGATACGATTAAGCGAGAGTAATGCCAAATTTATTTGAGCATTGCCGAGCGGGAGTATCTAAGGCGAAGCCAAAGATACGATTAAGTCGAGAGAAAAAGCAAGTTTACTTGCATTTTCCGAGACGAAGTATCTACGGCAAAGCCAAAGTTATGAATTTTAACCGTACCGACATGCGCGAATGTTTCATTCTTTCGATAAATTCGTTAAATTTGCATTCGGTACAAAATTGCAATACCATGAGAAAAATCACCCTTACGCTCCTGATTCTCCTCTGCGGTGCGCTCGCAGCGCAGGCTCAGGACCTCATCGTCAAAATCAATGCCGACAGCATACGGGCCCGCGTACTCGAAATCTCGCCAGAAACCGTGAGATACAAACGAGCCTCGAATCCCGACGGCCCGACATACGTACTTCCCGTAGCGGAGATTGCGAGCATCGTCTACGCCAACGGCGAGCGCGAGACGTACAACGATATCGAAACGGCAGCAAAATCGGCCGGCAGCACCGCGCCCGCAGCACCCGTACAGCCGGCCGCAGCACCGGCTGCCCCTGCCCGGCCCGCCGCTCCGCAAGAGACTGTCGTATATCGACCGAAACCCGAAATCGGCAAGATTTACGACGACAACGGCGTGCGCGGCATAGTGCTGAGCATCGACGACGACGGCATGCACGGACTGATGCTCTCGCTCGTGCAGGCTCCGCACTACCTGTCGTGGTCGACACTGCGCAATCCCGTGCCCGCCACGGTCGCCGACGACAAGTCGGACGGTGCGGCGAACATGGCTGCCATAGAGCGCTACATAGCCGACAATTCGCTCTCGTGGGACGACTTCCCGGCATTCAAATGGTGCCGCGACCTCGGAGAGGGATGGTATCTGCCGGCAATCGACGAGGTTATTCTCATCGGATTCCGATACAACGGCAGCCAGCGCACGGTCTACAACCGCAAGGCGCGAATAGCATTCAACGAGGAGCTGAAAGACAACGGAGGAAAGAGACTCGACCCGCTGGTCGACTACTACTCGTCGACCGACATGGGCGACTGCCGCATCGCCACCGGCACGATGGACATCAACCCGCCCTACACCTTCGTGCGGCCCGGACACGAAAAATACATCGTGCGCGCCGTGCGCCGCTTCTGACACCGGGAGGAATCATCGAAACACGCAAGGTCATGTATTCGCGAATACATGACCTTTTTCATTCAGCACAGATGCTACGGCAGACAGCGCCTATGCTTATAAAGCCGGCCAGGCACTACGGCGAGCCGCACCGACGCCATATCGGCCGGAACCCCCGACGGTACGACCGGCCGGCAGAAAAAAGCGCCGGTCCCCGCAAGGGGCCGGCACTCAACGGTCGGTTGTCAGTCGAACTATCTGTACGGAGCCGCAAGGGTTTCGTGCAGGAACTCCTCGTCCTCGGGCGAGAGCACGTCGACACGGTCGAGCCACTCGCGGCGCTCGATAAGTCGCGCCCTATACTCCTCTATCTTGCGCGAAATCGGGAACTCGGGTCGCGGCAAAGCCTCCACCTCCTCGCGCCGCGAAGGCCGCACCGTGCGGTCCATCACCTCTTCGCGCGTGGGTCGTTCGTCGCCGCGCCATACGAAGTCGGGCAGACGCTGTATCTGCGTCGCAGGCACCATATCGACGGGTGTAAGCGGGTACATGACACCCACGGGACTGCCCCGATAGGTTATAACATCGACCGTCCGGTCGGCGATATAGAACGTCGCGCCGGCGCTCTCGATATACATCATGTCGGTCACTTCACCGCCCTCGCCGTCCTGCACGTAGTAAATCGTCTGCGCATTTCCGTTCACGTCGTTGCGATAAATCGCACCCTCGCGGAAGAGCGCAGTCATGGTCTTGCCCGTCACCTGATTATAATATAAGGTGTCTATTTGCGAAGCCATGATGGGCTTGCCTACGAAATCGGCCTGCGAGACAGCGCCGTTGGCCGTGAAGATATCCATGACGTCCGACGTCACCTGATTGGCCTCGTTCCACAGCACCGGCGAGAGGTGCATATGCACGGTCGAATCGCTCGAAAAAGCCACTATCGAGTCGCAGGCCGCCTGGAAATCGGAGCGGTATATGCGCACGTTGCGGAACCCTTTCAGAAGACGGTACATGCTGTCGCGGTCCATCGAGTCGACCGCAGCCAAAGAATCGGGCAGTACGAACATCGAATCGGCAGCCGTCAGCGAATCCGCAACGGCGAGCGAATCGAGCGTCACGACAACCGAATCGCCGCCAGCAGCCGCTGCCGTGCTGTCCGCCGGCAATTCGACGGGCGGCAGCCCCTTGCGGGCGCGGCGCACGTTTTCGCGCTCGGCGCGTTTGCGCATCTTCTCCGCAGCCTTGGCCTTTCGGGCTGCTGCTGCGGCTTCATCGCGCTCTTTCTGCTCTTGGAGCTTGGCAAGACGCGCGGCGGCGATACGGTCCAGCCGCTCCTTGCGTGCTGCGGCTGCGGCCGCACGTTTCTCGGCTTTGAGACGCTCCTTCTCCTCGCGCTCCGCGGCTTTCATCTCCTCGGGCGTGAGCACGCGCACGCTGTCCGCAGCCAGAGTGTCGGCGAGAGGCGAATCCGCGGCGAGCGAATCGGCAGCGAACGAAGACAGCGAATCCCTGGTCATACCTGCGGCGGCACCGGCACTCTCGCGGCGTGCGGGATTCGTGCGCACGGAGTCCGCACCAGGCATAAGACTATTCGCCTCCTCGGCGCCCGACTTTTCGGCATCCTGCGCCTCGACGCCGCCGGCAGCTTCCGAAACCGACTCAGCCGCAGCGCGCGCCGCAGCCTCTTCGGCAGCCTTGGCCGCTTCGGCGGCGCGCCGCTCCTCGGCGGGGTTGAAAATCACGGTATAAAGATACATCGAATCGGAGCGCATGAACACCGAATCGCCCTGCGAGGTGTCGTAGCTCACCACGACGGGGCGCCGCGTGAGGAAGACATTGCCCGGGTCGGCCCAATATTCGCCGTAGTCGCCGAATGCGAGCGTCTTGTACTCGACGTCGTCGAGCTGTATGTCGCGGCGCAGCACGGCGTGCCCCTCGGTGCGGAAATAGTCTATCGAGTCGCTCCACACCTCCTGCTTTTCGGTGAGCACATAGCCGTTGGAGGTCACCGAATAGAGGTCGCGCTGTTTGTCGTACTCGCCGCGGTCGGCATAGAGGTAGTCGCCGTCCTCGTTCCAGATGTTGGAGTTGCGGAAGAACCACGCATGGTCGTTGTCGATGTTGTATACCACCGAGTCGCCCTTCATGTCGTAGGAATCGGTGTGAACCTGCACGCTGTCGACGCATATGACTTCGTGGAAATCGGAGTAGTAGTATCCTCGCTCCGATTCGAGACGGTTCTCGCGGTTGATGACCATGCCGCCGCCGTAGAAGCGGCCCACGCTGTTCTCGGTGTCGAACGCGAAGTTATACGTATAGAGCACGGCGTCGCCGTCGACGACCTTCACCAGCGGCGAGTAGACACGGGCCTCGCTCGCCTCGCTGTCGTAGTCGGCGCGGTCGCCGTAGACGTATGTCGTGTTTTTGTTGATGAGCACGTCGCCGAAACACTCGACATAGGTGTCGCTGTAACGCACGGCGCTGTCGGCCGTGATGATGGCCCCCTTGTGGTGCGCGGCGAAGTTGCCGACGAAGCACATGACGGTCGACGTGTCGAGTTTGAGAGTGTAGGCCGCGTCGGCCTTCATGAATATGAGCGCCGTGTCGGGCCGTTCGCCCGAGGCATGCGTCTGCGGACGCTGCGGTGCAGGACGGCCGCCGCCCTGCGCGAAGATGCCGAAGGTCATGGCGCCGACAGTCGCCAGAGATATTGCCGTTGCACGAAGATTCATCGTTCGGAACGAATTATTTCAGCCATGCCCTGTTCTCGAACTCGCCGTCGCGGTACTCGGGCGAGATGTAGACGTACATTCCCTCGATCTTCTTGTCGAGCCACTTGCGGAATACGCGCTGCTGCTTGTCGTTGAGCGCCATCTGCTCGATTTCGAGGTAGTCCTCTTTGAGCGATGCGCGGTGGGTGGGTATTATCTCCACCAGCTTCACTATCTTGCAGAGACTGTTGCCGCTCAGGTCGGCCGACTGGAACGAATTCGATATCTCGCCGACTTTCAGACCGCGCAGGGCGTTGTAATCGGCCAGACCGTTGCCCTCGCCGAAGCTCTCCTTGAAGAAACGCGTGTCGGTCAGCTTCACATCGTAGGCGTCGTGGTATTCGAGCACCTCCTGATTCGACACCACGCCGCCGTTCATCTTCGAATAGCGGTCGTCGGAGAACTTCAAGGCGGCGGCCTCGAACGTCATCGAGTCCTTGCGTATGAGCGATGCGATGCTGTCGAGCTCGCGCGCCGGCTCGATGAGCTCCTGCATGGAGAATGTCGGGCGCAGGAGGATGTGGCGGAAACGGTAGTTGCTGCCCTTGACCTCCAACAGCTCGATGATGTGAAACCCGAACTTGGTCTCCACGACCTCCGACACGCGGCCGGGCTTCAACTCCTGCAACGCCTCGGCGAAGGGCTGAACCAGACCGTTGATGGGCGACGACATCTCGCCGCCGTGGATGTTCGACGGATAGTCCTCGGAGTACATGCGGGCCAGCGCATCGAAGCGGGCCTGGCCGGTCACGATACGCTCGCGCATCGAGAGCAGACGCTCCTTGGTGCGGCGCTTGGCCTCGTCCATGGTCTTCGGATAGCGGGTAATCTGCGCATAGACGTACTGCTCGGCCACCATCGGGAGCGAATCCTTGTCGAGCGAGTTGTAGTAGTGCTCGACCTCGCCGGGAATGACCGACACCTTGCCGACGATTTCACCCTGCATGGCGCTGGCATATGCCTGCTCCTCATAGCGCTGGCGCAGCATCTCGCGGATGTTGAATATCGCCATGTGGTGCTTGGCTTCGAGAGCCGAGATGGAGCCCTCCTCGTTTATCATATCCTGCACGAACTCCTCGATGCGGCCCATTATCTCGACGGTGTTGACCTCCACGGAGTCGATTTGCGCCTGATTGTAGAGGAGCTTTTGGAGCATCAGCTGTTCGAGCGCCTCGTTCTTCGGGTCGCGGTCGGAGGTGTAGTGCTGCGCACGGCGGCGGTTCACGAGCTCCGAGGCGTATTCGAGCACCTCGGATTCGAGAATCGACGAGCCGCCGACAACGGCGACCACCTTGTCGAGCATTATCTGCCGCTTCTGGGCATACAGAGCCGCCATGCCGCACATCGAGAGCACGGCAAGCAGCAGAAGGGTCTTTTTCATCGTATAGGTCATCTTTTGCTTTAATCCTTGTTATCGTAAATGGTCACGTCGCGGCGCTCCTCGGCCGCACGGTAGAGCTCCTCCTCGTGAGCGCGGATGATGTCGTTCTGCCGGGCGTTGAAGAGTATGCGCCGAATGGTCTGCGTCAGCCGTTCGAGCGGTATGCGGTCGCCGGGGCGCAGGATGTCGGTGATTTCGAAGTAGTATATCGACCGCGTGTCGCGCAGATTCTGCACCTTTCCCGTTTTCAGGAGCGAGGCGCCCATCGCACCGGCCACGGGGAGCTCGGAGAGGAACTCCGAGTAGTCGACCCACGACGAGGTGCGGTCGACCAAATGGAAATCGTTCTTCGTGCATATCTCCGCGAAGTCGCGCTGCTTGTCGGCCGAGGGCGACGACATGAGCGTGTAGAGCTTCATCGCCTGGCGGTACGACTCCGGAAAACGCACGACGCGCCCCTTGACCAGCGTGCGGTCGAGTACGAAGTCCGAGGCGTGGGTCTCGTAGTAGGAGCGGATGTCGTCGGCGGTGAAGAGCGTGTCGATGCCCCGGTCGACGTAGTACTGGTCGACCTTGCGCACGAGCAGCGACTGGCGGTACTCCTCGACCTGCTTGTCGATGTCCGACGCCGCATCGGAGAAGAGCTCCTCGGCCTCCTGCACTTTGAGCATGCGCTTGACCCAGCGGTTGACGTAGAGGTCGGCGAACGCCGCGCTGTCGGCCCCGCCGAGCGACGAGGGCACGGAGCTGCCCACCTCGGCGGCCGTAAGTTCGGCATCGCCCACGCGCGCCACGATGCGCTCGCCCGTCAGATAAGCGGGGAGCTCCTGACACGCTGCGAAGAGAATCGCTGCGGCGGCGAAGAGCGTTATTCTTTCAAAAATCTTCATATCCAATTTGCAAAGATAGGGTTTTAAGGCGAAAAGTAAAAGACGAAAGGGCAAAACTTTCCCCTCCGCGCTCCATTTTCAAATCCGATAACGCTCCGCCGACACCGTTTATTGCCCACAGGCCGCACTTTTCTCCGCGCGGCGCATACCGGCGACATACCGGCATGCGCGCCATAACCACAGCGCGACGACAGCAACCGACACGGCGTAAACCGTGCGGTAGACTTCCTGCGGGAGCAAATCGGAGAGCATGACGTCGACACCCGGCCCGAGCATGAGCGTCAGCATCGCCAGAGCGTTGTTCATGGCATGGACTGCGATTCCGGCCATGAGCGACCCGGAACGGAGGTACGCATAGCCGAGCACGAAGCCTATGACCGTCGTGGCGACGATTTGGGCCGGCATGGCGTGCGCGACACCGAAGCACACCGACGACAGGCACCACGCCGCGACCACACCCCGTTTGGCGCGCACCGACTCCAAGACCACCCCGCGGAAGAGATACTCTTCGATTACGGGAGCGAAGACCACAGTACACATCAGAGCCCACCCGCCGCGGCCGAGGAAGTTGTAGTCGGGCATGCCGGGCAGTAGCGCCACCAGAGGTTCCAGCACGACCTGCCAGGCGACGACCGTCGCGATGCAGCCGAGCAGCAGCAGAGGATTGAGTCCGCCGGCCGACGAGAAGCGCACGCCGAGACGTCGTCCGCCCCGCAGCCTGCGATATGCCAGCGTCATGGCCACCATGACCGACATGCCGACCAGATAGCCCGCCGCCGTTGCGCGCGCAACGGTCTGCTGCGCCGAGAGAAGCGTGTCGGGGTCGGCCGTTCCGGCATTCACCGTCGCCAGAGCTTCGGGTGTCATGCCGCATGCCGACGCCACGAGGGCGACAATCATCTGCGCGAAACCGAACAGAACGAGCAGTACGACATAGTCGTACCATGCGGGGAACGACCCGCGGAGAGCCGCGGCCGCCGGCTCGATACGCCCGCGGGTATCGCCGCCGGACGAAATATTGTTTTCCATAAATTATCCGAAAATGTTTAC
>CAMWIG010000057.1 GCA_947174295.1 uncultured Alistipes sp.
GCGGAATCCGCCTGCGGGGGCTGGCCTTGCGGCTGGTCTGCGTCGTGACGCGGACGATGTGTACAGTTCGCATAAAATAAAAAAGTGCGCAGCTGCGAACTGTACACATCTCTTATTTCTAAGGTCTGGTAAAGTGCCACTCGCGGACAGAATGTCCCAACGGCTCTGCGCATTGATTTCAACGATTGCTCTACCAGCCTCCGTTTAGAAATAAGAATAAATATAATACAGTTCGCAGGAACAAAGATACGATAATTTTCGAAAAACGAAAAACGGCAATTGCTAATTGCTCATTTCAAATTGCTAATTGCGCAAGCTTTGCGCATTCGCGCGCGGGCCGCAGCCTCGGGGCGGCGGAGGCCCGCTCACTTCGTTCGCCAGCTCTCCGCAGGCTGCGGCCGCGAAGGAACGCAATGGCGCAGGCGACGAGCTGTTACAATATGAAAATAGATTGATAATTAATAATTGCGAAACAAGAACCGGCCGCCCCCGAGGGGACGGCCGGTCGTGCATGCAGACTCTGTAAGCCGGGTTCTGTGCCCGTTCCGAGGAACGGGTCTTCGTCATTTATCTACCACGACGGTCTCCCGCCGCATGAAGCAACCTACCCCCCGGCATCGGGCGAGCAACCCTTGACTGCCGGTATACATGGTCTTGCAACTCGCAGGACGTACTGCCGGTCGACATTGCTGCCGCCGCGGTGGGCTCTTACCCCGCCTTTTCACCCTTACCCTTGCGGGCGGTTATTCTCTGTTACGCTTGCCATGCCCTCACGGACATCAGGCCGTTAACCTGTGCGATGCTCTGCGTTGCCCGGACTTTCCTCCCCCGGCCGAAGCCGGCGGCGACGAAGCGAGCCTGCATTTTTCTGCGGCAGTGCGGCGTGCGGCGATCTCCGCAGAGGACGAACCGCAGAACCGTATGCCGGTATGTTGTCGGTGCAAATATACCCATTTTGCCGCGAAGAACGAACCCCGCAACGACGGTTTTTCGGAAAAAACAGCCGAAGCGACATAGAAAAGGCGATACCCATACACGGTATCGCCTTTTCTATGGCTTGTTCCTCAACGGATTAAGCGTACTTGAAAGTCGACTCGTCCGATACGGTCAGCTTCTTACGACCCTTGGCGCGACGTGCTGCCAAAACCTTGCGACCGTTGGCAGTCGCCATTCTCTGACGGAAACCGTGCTTGTTGATTCTCTTCCGGCGCGAAGGCTGGAACGTTCTTTTCATTGCCATAGTTATATAGTTTTTTTATGTTTTAGCGCATTATGCGGAGTGCAAAGGTAAAACCTTTTTTATAAATTACAAAAAAAACGATGTTTTTTATCATGTTAGGGCACCCGCACACCCCTCCGCGCGCCACTTTGCGCGACGCCGCATAGAGTGTCCGGCCCATCACCTGCCGTCGCGGCCGGGCGGCCGTCAGGCGTCCTTGAAAAGGTCGATCTCGCCGCGCTCGGCCTTGCCGTAGACCGAGGCCAGCTCGGCGATGACGGGCGAGATGTACTCTATGGTGTCGGTCACGGCACCCTTGCCGCCATCGCCCTTGATGCGGTAGAGCATCGCAGCGTAGAGCGCGCGGAAGCACAGCTCGGTGTCGGACATGTCGCCGTCGGCAAGAACCAGGCGCAGCGCCGGCAGCTGCGGCGCCAGACGGGCGTAGAGCGTGCGGTAGCGGGCGCCCGCGGGAAGCTCCATAAGGCGCAGGTGAAGGTCGTGAAGGTCGGCGATGAGGTGCAGCGTGTGTTCGAGGTGCCCCTTCTCGTCCTTGCCCTCCTCGTGGAGAAGATTCACGATGTCCATGTACCACAGAAGATGGAGATGGCGCTGCTCCTCGGCGATGTCGGTGCGCGGGGCGATGAGCTGCGAGTATATGGCCTCGGGCGAGAACTGCAACGCCCGCAGCAAATCCTCGACCTGCCACAGATAGAGTATGTATTCGGCGATGTTTTCGCGACGCTTGATTTTTGCTATGTCCATGTGCGAATATAATTTCGACAAAGGTACGAAAGTTTTGCCGATTATTGTTTTTTATTGTTACTTTTGCGGTGTTAAACGAAAATCGCATGAAGCGCCGTCTTTCAGCTGTCATAATTTCGGTCGTGCTGCTCTCTTCGGGTTGGTTGGGCGGTACCGGACTCACCCTCCTCGGCGCATTCGTCCCTCTGCTCTGGTTATCCGACTCCTACGGCGCGACGCGGCGCGACTGGTGGCGCGTGTTCGGCTGGGCCGCTCTGACGTTCGTGCTCTGGAACGCCGCAACGATATGGTGGATATGGGGCGCTACGCCCGTCGGACCGTTCGCCGCGACGCTCGCCTCGACAACCCTCAACATGATAGCATTCATGCTCTACCGCACAGTCTCTCAGCGGGCCCCGCGGGCGCTGGGATACACACTGCTGACAGCAGGGTGGATAGCGACCGAATACTGGTACACGGTGGGCGAGTTCTCGTGGCCGTGGCTCATTCTCGGCAACGGATTCTCGCACGACGTGTGGGCCGTGCAGTGGTATGAATATACGGGCGTATTCGGCGGTTCGCTGTGGGTGCTCGTCGCGAACATAGCGATTTACGAGGCCTGGCGCACGCGTTCGCTCCGCAGTGCCGCGACGGCAGCGGCGGCGGTGCTCGTGCCGGCGGCGGTGTCGCTGGCCATATACTTCACGTGGCACGAACCCGACGCGGGAACCGCCAGGGTCACGGTCGTGCAGCCCAACGTCCCCGTCTACGAGGATTTCGACCCCGACTGGCGAATCGAAAACCTGCTCGCGCTGGCGGCCGAAGCCCCCGCCGACACGGACTACATCATAATGCCCGAAACGGCCGTCGAGGACGGAATGGCGATAGACGAGGGCGACATCGAGGGCGACCCGACGGTGGCTCGATTCGCGGAGTTCATGCGCGAGCGCTACCCCTCGGCGACGCTCATAACGGGGGCCAAGTCGCTGCGATTCTACCGCCCCGAGAACCGCACGGCGACCGCGCGCGCGGGCCGCGGCTACTATTACGACATATTCAATTCGGCCGTGGGCGTAGACTCCGCAGGATTGCAGAAGATATACCACAAGGGGCGGCTCGTAATCGGAGTGGAGAAGATGCCGCTGCCGTGGCTCTTCGAGTGGCTGCGGTTTCTGGTCATCGACCTCGGAGGCACGGTGGGGCAGTTAGGCGTGAGCTCGGAGCGCGAGACGTTCCGAAGCGGCGGCACGGAGGCCGGAGCGGCGATATGCTACGAGGGACTCTACGGCGACTTCTACGGCGGCTTCATACGGCGCGGTGCGCAGGCGATGCTCATAATATCGAACGACGGATGGTGGGGCGACACGCCCGGATACCGCCATCTGTTCACCATCTCGCGCCTGCGGGCCATCGAACACCGCCGCGCCATAGCGCGCAGCGCCAACACCGGCCGTTCGGGATTCATCTCGGCGCGCGGCGACGTGGGCGAGACCCTCGGCTGGGACGAGCGCGGAACAATAGCCTCGACGCTCGCGCTCGACACGCGGCAGACATTCTACACGCGCTACGGCGACTATCTGGGCCGCATCGCCGAGTATGTGATGCTGCTGTGCGTGCTATACTACACGGCCTACCGCGTCAAACGAAGGAACTATCTGGTAAAATAATCCGAATCTCACAATATGAACTACTCTCAGACTCTCGAATTTCTCTACTCGGCCATGCCGTCGTTCCAGCAAAAAGGAGCAATGGCATACAAACCGGGATTGGAGCGCGTCACCGCGTTCTGCCGCCACATCGGAAACCCGCAGCGCAACTTCTTCACCATACACGTCGCCGGCACAAACGGCAAAGGCTCGGTATCGCACATGATTGCCGCGGTGCTCCAAAGCGCCGGATACCGCACGGGACTATTCACTTCGCCCCACTTGCAGGACTTCCGCGAGCGCATACGCGTCGACGGCGAGATGATACCAAAGCAGAGAGTCGTCAACTTCGTGGACAAACACCGCGAGAAGATGACGGAGCTCGACCTGTCGTTCTTCGAGATGACGGCCGCACTGGCGTTCGAGCACTTCGCCCAGAGCGACGTCGAGGTCGCCGTAATCGAGACGGGGCTCGGAGGACGTCTCGACGCTACGAACATCATAGTGCCGATTCTCAGCGTGGTGACAAACATCGGACTGGAACACACGGCGCTGCTCGGACCTACGATAGAGCGGATAGCAGCCGAGAAGGCCGGAATCATCAAGAAGAGCCGCCCGGTGCTTATCGGCGAGAGCGACCCCGCATACAACCACGTGTTCGAAGCCGCGGCCGCCGAGAACCGTTCGCAGATAGTCTACGCCGAGCAGGTGTTCGAGTGCGCCGGACAGAGCCACGGCGAAAACGGCCAGCAGTTCACAATGGTGCGCACGCGCGACGGACACCGATTCGAGGTCGCGCTCGACCTCGGCGGCGACTACCAGCGCCGCAACATCGTCACGGCTTCGGCCGCCGTGGACTTCCTGCACGAGAATACGCCGCTCACCATCTCGCGACGCGCCTACATCGAGGGCATGCGCGACGCTGCGGAGACGACGGGGCTGCGCGGACGATGGCAGACGCTCTCCACGTCGCCGCTCACCGTGTGCGACACGGGCCACAACCCCCACGGCATGGCATACGTCGCCGAGCAGCTCGCGAAGCAGACCTACGAAAAGCTATACTGCATAATCGGCGTCGTACAGGACAAGGATTTGGCGAACATTCTGCCGCTGCTGCCGCGCGAGGCCCACTACATCTTCACCCAGGCGTCGATAGAGCGTGCGCTCGACGCCGAAGCTCTCGCCGCCGCGGCTGCCGGATTCGGCCTTAGGGGCGAGGTGGTGCGCGGAGTCGGAGCCGCCCTGACGCGCGCGCAGGAGATTGCCACGCCGCGCGACATGATATTCATCGGCGGAAGCACGTTCGTCGTGGCCGAAGCGTTGTAGAAGCGCGAAGTGCAAATGAAAAAAGGCTGTCCGATCGAAGGACAGCCTTTTTCGTTTTACGGAGCAGTCGTCAGAAGTGCATCGCAACACCGAACGCGAGACCGAGGCGGTTGATGCGGCCGGCATTGCTGTAAATCTCGCCGACGGTGTAGTCGTAGGCATCCCCAACGACATTCACGTAGTCGAATCCGACGGTGAGGTCGAGCCGCGTGCGGCGCGTCACGGCGATTCTGTAACCGCCGCCGATGCCGCCCGTGAAGCCGGTGCCGTAGTCGGGGTAGAGGGTGAGTCCCGCATCGGCGTAGTTGAACCAGCGGTTGCGCTGGCGGCCGTACAGACGTTCGGCCTTGACGTAGAGGGGCATGCTCTTGTAGCTGCCTCTCGACCACGAGCCGAACCCGAAGCCCAGGCCGACGTTCCAGTCGCCGGTCACACGGACGGTTCCTTCGAGCAGGAACTCGCCGCCGCGGCGATAGTCGGGCGACCCTCCGCTGGATACGCGGACACCCTGATATTTCAGGACGGCCGATTCATACAGCCCCAGACTGTAACGGTACCCCACGCCGAAACGCACGCGCGGCTCGACGGTTCCCTCTTTCGGGCTCTTGGCCTGCACCGCCACAGTCAGAGCGGCGAACAGCAGAAGAAGAAGAGTTTTTTTCATGCTTTTATCGAATCGTTTCCGGGGTACACCGCGCAGGAGATTGCATCCGCCGATATCGCACCCGCTATTTCTTGTTGAACTCGTTCATGGCCCGGGCCGCACCCACGGTCACGAACGCACGCACCGCGTCGGCGAAGAGTTTCAGCCGCGCAGGCATGGCCTCCTCCTCCTCCGCAGTCCAGTGCCCCAGCACGTAGTCGACCTGCTGCCCGCGGGCGAAGTCGCCGCCGATGCCGAAGCGGATGCGCGACCACGCATCGGTCGCCAGCAGCTCGGTGATGTTTTTCAGCCCGTTGTGGCCGCCGGCACTGCCCTTGGTGCGCATGCGAAGCGTGCCGAACGGCAGAGCTATGTCGTCGACCACCACCAGAAGATTTTCGAGCGGTATCTTCTCCTGCTCCAACCAGTAGCGCACGGCCTTGCCCGACAGATTCATGTACGTCGAGGGTTTGAGCAGCACCAGCGTGCGGCCCTTGTAGCGCATCTCGGCGACAGAACCGTACCTGTCGGCTGAAAAAGAAGTGTCGGACTCCCCCGCAAGGTAGTCCAACACTTTGAAACCTATGTTATGACGGGTCTCGGCATATTCGGAACCGATGTTCCCGAGCCCGACTATAAGGTATTTCATCCGCAGTCGCTATTATCTGCCGGCAGCCTCGGCACCGCGCGAAGCACGCGTTACGCGAACGGCGCAGACAGCGGTCGTGGCGGGAGTCAGGAACTTCAAGCCGTCGAATTCGAGGTCGCCCACGAAGATGGTCTTGCCCACGCCCAGCGGAGTTACGTCTACGACGATTTCGTCGGGCAGCTTGTCGAGCATACCGCTCACGGTCAGCTTGCGGGCCGACAGAGCCAGCTTACCGCCGATCTTGACACCCTCGGCGTTACCGGTCAGGCGAACGGGGATTGCGATTGCTACGGGCTTGCCGTCGACGATGCGGTAGAAGTCGATGTGGAGAATCTCCTCGCGAACGGGGTGGAACTGAACCTCGCGCATTACGGCCTTCTCTACCTTGCCGTCGAAGTCGATCTCGACGATGTAGGAGTTAGGGGTGTAAATCAGAGGCTTCACGGCCTTTACGTCGACCGAGAACGAAACGGTCTCACCGTTGCCGCAGAGCGAGCAGGGAACCAGACCCTGACGGCGAACTGCCTTGGCAGCTGCCTTGCCGAAGTCGTTACGAACGACAGCGGTCAAATTCAAAGTTTGCATAATATTTTGTTTTATAAGTTGTTACCACCGGCGTCACTCAGCCCGGCACCCTGCCGAACCCCATAAACGCCTGTCTGCCGCGCAAAGCGGCGTGCAAATATACGTAACTTTTTCTGAAATACCAACTTTCCGCCGCAATCCGTGCATCCGCACGGCCGCAGCGCTACTTCACGATACCCGTATAGGTCGAGGGGGTGATGCGCAGCAGCTCTTCGCGAACCGGCTCGGCCACGTCGAGCGTCGAGATGAAGTCGCGAATCGACTCCTCGGTGATGCGGGCATTGGTGCGCGTGAGGGCTTTCAGAGCCTCGTAGGGCTTCGGGTAGCCTTCGCGGCGCAGCACGGTCTGTATGCCTTCGGCAACCACGGCCCAGTTGCGTTCGAGGTCGGCGGCCAGAGCGTCGGCGTTGAGCAGCAGCTTGCCGAGACCCTTCATGAGCGACGCCACGGCAATCATCGTGTGGGCCACGGGAACGCCTACGTTGCGCAGAACGGTGGAGTCGGTCAAATCGCGCTGCATGCGCGACACGGGGAGCTTCGAGGCCAGATGCTCGAACAGCGCGTTGGCCATGCCGAGGTTGCCCTCGGCGTTCTCGAAGTCGATGGGGTTGACCTTGTGGGGCATGGCGCTCGAACCGACCTCGCCCTCCTTGATGCGCTGCTTGAAGTACTCCATCGAGATGTAGGTCCACACGTCGCGGCTCAGGTCGACGAGTATCGTGTTGATGCGCTTCATGGCGTCGAACAACGCCGCGAGGTTGTCGTAGTGCTCTATCTGGGTGGTGTACTGCGAGCGGTGCAGACCCAGAGTATCGTTCACGAACGAGTTGGCGAACGCAACCCAGTCAATGGCGGGATATGCCGTAGAGTGGGCGTTGAAATTGCCCGTCGCACCGCCGAACTTGGCCGACATGGGCACGGCGCGCAGCTGGCCCAGCTGGCAGTCGAGACGCTCGACGAAGACGCGAATCTCCTTGCCCAGACGCGTAGGCGAGGCGGGCTGTCCGTGGGTGTGGGCGAGCATCGGGACGTCGCTCCACTCGTCGGCCAGCTCGCGGAGCTTGGCCAGCAGGCCCTCGACCGCGGGATAGTAGACCTCGTCCAGCGCCTCGCGAATCGAGAGGGGCACCGACGTGTTGTTGACATCCTGCGACGTGAGTCCGAAGTGCACGAACTCCTTGTCGGCCGCAAGACCCAGAGCGTCCATCTTCTCCTTGATGAGATACTCGACGGCCTTCACGTCGTGGTTGGTCGTGCGCTCTATCTCCTTCACGCGCCGCGCGTCGTCCTCGGTGAAGTTGCGGTAGATGTCGCGCAGACGCTCGAACACCGTCTCGTCGACGCCGGTCAGCTCGGGAAGAGGCAGACGGCAGAGAGAGATGAAGTACTCGATTTCAACGCGCACGCGATAGCGAATCAGGGCATACTCCGAAAAGTAGCAGGCAAGGGCCTCCGTCGCCCGACGGTAGCGACCGTCGACGGGCGAGATGGCAGTGAGATTGTCCAAAGTCATAGTCGAAAGGGATTTTTTGCGAGCCAAAATTACATATTTATCCCGTATTACGCAATAATGAACGCAAATTTGCGTATCGTCAGTGCGGGAATATCCCGGACGGCATCGCTCGCGCCGTTCGAAGCCGAATAATTTTGAATTCTGAATTTTGAATTTTGAATTGCAAAGATACTCCCGCTCGGCAAAATGCAAGTAAACTTGCTTTTGCGCTCGCTTATTCGTATCTTTGCACAAATCGAAAAACGATGAATTGGATTGTAATGATAATAGATGCCCTGGTGTCGTTCGTAAGGCGCAACCCGATATTCTGTCTGGTGGTGCTCATTCTGGCACTGGGCGCACCGTCGCTTCTGGCAGGCATAGCGTCGGCCATACTCTACGTTATTCTCGCGCTCGTGGTCGCCGCACTGATATTCGGGTTCGTCATGCGCATGAAAATACGGCGGCTGCAACGCGACATGAACGACCGATTCGGAGGCGGATTCTCCGATTTCGGCCAGCCGAACCCAGGCGGCTCGGCTCGGCAGCGCCGGCAGGACGAGGGCGACGTGAAGATTTACCGGCGACGCGACGCCGCAGGCAAGCGCGTGAGCGAGGACGTGGGCGACTACGTCGACTTCGAGGAGGAGAAAAACACCGGCCGGTCATGAGCTACGTATCGGGACTGTTCGCCCTCATCGGACGCTACTGCATACTGATGGGCAAGGTGTTTTCGCGGCCGGAAAAGGCCTCGATATACCGCCGCCGCATCGTATTCGAGATGGAGGCGCTGGGCCTGAACTCGATAGGTCTGACGGCAATAATCTCGATGTTCATCGGCGCCGTCATAACGTTGCAGATGTCGATAAACCTCGAATCGCCGTTCATTCCGAAGTATCTCATCGGCTACGCCACGCGAGAGACGCTGATACTCGAATTCTCGTCGACGGTAGTCGCGCTGATTCTGGCCGGAAAGGTAGGCTCGAACATCGCCTCCGAAATAGGCACGATGCGCATAACGGAGCAAATCGACGCCCTGGAAATCATGGGCGTAAACTCGGCCTCGTATCTCATCCTGCCGAAAGTGGTCGCCACGGTGCTCTTCTTCCCGCTGCTGACAATCCTCAGCATAGTGATTGGAATAGCCGGAGGATGGCTCATAGCCGTGATGACGGGCATCATGATTCCCGACGACTACGTCGAGGGCCTGCTCTACGACTTCCGCTCCTACTCGATAGTCTACTCGCTCATCAAGACCGCGGTATTCGCCTTCATCATAACCTCCGTGTCGGCATTCTACGGCTACTACGCCGACGGCAACTCGCTGGAAGTGGGCCGCGCGTCGACCCGCGCCGTCGTGGCTTCGTCGATAGTAATCATGATATTCAACCTCATACTTACGCAAATACTGCTCATATGATAAAGGGCGAACATATCGTCAAGTCGTTCGACGGCCGCACGGTGCTCGACGACGTCTCGGTGGAGTTCGCCACCGGGCAGACGAACCTCATCATAGGCCGAAGCGGCTCGGGCAAGACCGTGCTCTTGAAGAGCCTCGTGGGCCTGCACGAGATAGACTCCGGCGCCATATACTACGACGACGTGTGCTACACGACGCTCGGCTTCCGCGAGCGAAAGGCAATACGCCGCGACATAGGCATGATATTCCAGGGCGGCGCGCTGCTCGACTCCTCGTCGGTCGAGGAGAACGTCAAGCTGCCGCTCGACCTCTTCACCGACCAGAGCGAGGAGGAGAAGCTCGAACGCGTGAACTTCTGCCTGAAACGCGTGCGATTGGAAAACGCCAACCGCCTCTATCCGGCCGAACTGTCGGGAGGAATGATAAAGCGCGTGGCAATAGCCCGCGCAATAGTGCTCAACCCGCGCTACCTATTCTGCGACGAGCCAAACTCGGGTCTCGACCCGCAGACCTCGATAGTCATCGACAACCTCATCAGCGACATTACCGAGGAGTACGGCATCACCACCATCATCAAC
>CAMWIG010000058.1 GCA_947174295.1 uncultured Alistipes sp.
GAACCTAAACGATATAACAATTATGTACATAGCAATCGCAGGAAATATCGGCAGCGGCAAGACCACGCTGACCGAGCTGCTGACCGAACGATATCAGGGCAAAGCCTACTACGAGGAGCCGGACAATCCCTACATCGGCGACTTCTACGAGGATATGAACCGCTGGTCGTTCCATCTTCAAATCTCGTTCCTCGGCAGCCGTCTCCGCCAGACGATGGACATGCTGGCCGACGGAGCGAAGGACATTTTCCAGGACCGCACGATATACGAGGATGCCCACATCTTCGCCGGCAATCTCCACCAGATGGGGCTCATGTCGAGCCGCGACTTCGGCACCTACATGAAGATTTTCCAAATCTCCACCGACCTCATCCCCAAACCCGATCTGCTGATATACCTCAAAGCGAGCGTGCCGACGCTCATCTCGCAGATACGCAAGCGCGGCCGCGAGTACGAGCAGAACATCGACTCGGCATACCTCGAACGCCTGAACGACAAGTACAACCACTGGATCGACAACCTCTACGATGGCGATATTCTGGTCGTCGACAAGGACAGCGAGGACTTCTCCGACCCGCAGGTCATGGAGCGCATCTGCGCACGTCTGGACGAGTTGAAAAACACAGCACGATAGCCATGCTGCCTTCGGAGTTCATTCGAAACATCAAGGCCGAACTCGGCGATGCCGAGGGCGCGGCTCTCTGCGAATCGTTGGAGACGACGCCTCCCGTCTCGGTGCGCCTGAACCCCCGCAAGCTCGGCTGCCGCGAGCCTTTCGCCGACACGCGCCCCGTACCGTGGAGTCTTCACGGCCGCTACCTCGACCGCAGACCGGCCTTCACGCTCGACGCGGCATTCCACGCCGGAGCGTACTACGTGCAGGAGGCCTCGTCGCAGTTCGTCGGTCATCTGCTCGGCGAGAGCGCCGAGGGACGGCGCATTCTCGACATGTGCGCCGCTCCGGGCGGCAAGACCACGCTCTACTCTACCCTCGCCGGCGACGACGGTCTTGTCGTGGCCAACGAAATCGACCGCCGGCGCGCACAGACGCTGGCCGACAACGTCCGCAAATGGGGATTGGGCAACGTCGCCGTGACATGCAACGAGCCCTCGCGCCTGGCGGAGTTCGAACAGTGGTTCGACATCGTGGCGGTCGACGCCCCCTGCTCGGGCGAGGGCATGTTCCGCAAAGACCCCGCCTCGCGCGAAGAGTGGAGCGAGGGCAACGTCCGTCTCTGCGCGGCCCGTCAGGACGAGATACTCGACGCCGCATGGCGCGCTCTGAAACCGGGCGGCATACTCATATACAGCACCTGCACGTTCAACCGCACGGAGGACGAGGGCTCGGTAGAGCGGCTGCTCGACCGCTTCGGCGAAGAGGTCGTCGAAGCCGACACTGCGGAGTGCGAAGCCGAATGGGGAATCGTCGAAGGCCGCGTCGGGCCGGTAAGGACCTACCGTTTCCTGCCCCACCGCACCGTCGGCGAGGGATTCTTCGCCGCCGCGGCACGCAAGGCGCCCGACGCCGGAGGCCGCACCCGCACGCCCAAGTCGCGCCGGTCGCTCTTCGCCAATCCCGACCGCGCGGCCGCCGCAGAGCTCGCACGCTGGGTGAACGAACCCGAAAAGATGCGCTTCGCACTCGTCGGCGACACCTTCTACGGCTATCGCGCAGCACAGTACGACGCCGTGCGCACGCTCTCCGAGTCGCTCGCAGTGATATATTCGGGTGTCGCCATGGGTCAGATTTTCAAGGGACGCCTGCGCCCCGAGCACTCGCTGGCTCTATATGCCGGTCTGCGCCGCGACGCCCTGCCGTCGGCCGAACTCGCAGGCGAAGAGCTGCTGCAATACCTTCGCAAAGCCGAAGTGCGGCCCGAACCGTTCGCCGAAGGCATCAATCTGGTTACGGCCGGCCCGCTGCCCGTGGGATTCGTCAAGCGCATCGGGAACCGGGTCAACAACATGTATCCCAACTCGATGAGAATAATGAACAAATAACGAATAGCGCCGAGCATTCGCCGCAACCCCCGAAATGAAACGAAACAACGATATGGAATCCAAAAAACTATTTTACTCCATGGGCGAGGTCTCCGAGATGTTCGACGTCAAGCCGTCGCTTCTGCGATTCTGGGAGTCGGAGTTCGACGTCATCAAGCCCAAGCGCAACAAGAAGGGCAACCGTCTCTTCACGCCGGCCGACGTCGAGAACCTCAAACTCATATACCACCTGGTCAAGGAGCGCGGAATGACACTCGACGGAGCGCGCAAGGCTCTCAAACAGAACCGCGGCGAGCTGTCGCGCGACGCCGAGCTTCTGGAACGTCTGCAAAGGGTGCGCTCGATACTCGCCGAGGTTCGCGACGAGCTCAAAGACGACAGCGAGCCGCTGCCCGCAAAAGCCCGCGTCGCATCGCCGGACGATGCTGCGGCGTCCGACGAGACGTCCGACCCCGAGAACGGGAGCCGGACATCGAGGGGCGTCGAGGTCATCGAGCCGCGCCGCAAACGCGACGAAGAGGAGGTGCCGAACAAGGAGCTCTTCGCATTCTACGAACAATCGTTATTCTGACCGACAATGAAAATAAGCGACATAACAGCCGTAATCGAGCGTTTCGCACCGCTCTCGTTGCAGGAGTCCTACGACAACTCGGGCCTTCTCGTCGGCCGCCCCGACGACGAGGTGCAGCGCGCGCTGCTGGCCGTCGACGTCACCGACGAGGTGCTCGACGAGGCCGAGGCCGAGGGCTGCGACATGGTAATCACCCACCATCCCGTCATCTTCCACCCGCTGCGGCGTCTCAACTCCGCGAATCAGACCGAACGCTGCATCGAGCGTGCCATACGCCGCGGCATAGCGCTCTATGCCTGCCACACCAACCTCGACTCGACGACCGACGGCATGAGCTTCCGACTGGCTTCGATGCTCGGCATCGGGTCGCTGCGGCTGCTTCAACCGTCGCACGAGGGAGCCCTGACGGGATTCGGCGTCGTTGGCGAACTGCCCGCACCGCTCGCCGTCGAGGAGTTCTTCGAACGCATACGCCGCGTCACGGGAGCGCGCATCCTGCGTCACAGCGCAATCGTGGCCTGCGAAGTGTCGCGCGTGGCGGTCTGCACCGGCTCGGGAGCATCGCTCATGAGTGCCGCAAAGGCATCCGGGGCAGATGTTTACGTCACGGCAGACTTGAAGTATAACGACTTCATGACCCCCGACGGAGCATTCACGGCGGTCGATGCGGGACATTTCGAGACCGAATATTGCGCAATTGACATTTTATTTGAGGTTTTATCAAAAAATTTACGTACCTTTGCGGTTCGCAAGAGTGAACGCTCTTGCAATCCGACATTTTATTTTGTCTAAAACAATTTAAAGACGATATAATGGCAACACAGAAAAAAACTGCCGAAGTCGACTACTCGATGCAGGAGAAGATTCTGGCGCTCTACGACCTCCAAAAGATCGATTCGCAAATCGACGGCATCAACAAGGTGAAGGGCGAACTCCCGCTCGAAGTGCAGAGTCTCGAAGACGAAATCGCCGGCCTTCAAACCCGTATCGACAACGTCAACAAGGAGATCGACGAGCTCAACGCTCTGACCAAACAGCGCAAGCGCGAGGTCGATCAGGCGAAAATCGCAATCACCAACTACAAGGAGCAGCAGTCGAACGTCCGCAACAACCGCGAATTCGACGCCATCACCAAGGAGATCGAGTTCCAGGAGCTCAACATCGAGCTGGCCGAAAAGCGACTCAAAGAATATGCCGCAGGCATCAAGGGCAAGAAAGCCCAGATCGAGGAGACCGAGGCTCAGAAGAGCGAGCGCGCTGAGGACCTCAAAGTCAAGAAGGCCGAGCTGGACAGCATCGAATCGGAGACCGCAGCTCAGGTGACCGACCTCACGAAGAAGGCCGAAGCCGCCAAGGAGAAAATCGACGAGCGCCTTCTCGCGGCCTACAACCGCATTCGCACCAACGTGCGCAACGGTCTGGCCGTAGTCACCGTGAAGCGCGACGCCTGCGGAGGTTGCTTCAACCGCATCCCGCCCCAGCGCCAGGTCGACATCCGCCAGGGCAAGAAAATCATCGTCTGCGAGTACTGCGGCCGCATCCTCGTCGACGACAACACGCCCGTAGAGGAGTAGACATTCCGCCGGCACGATTCGCCGGCAGTCACGCACGACGACAATTCCGACCGATTTCGGGAAGCGATAAGAGCTGCCCGAAGTCGGTCGTTTTCTTTTCCCGGAATCGCGCAAATGCCGCAAAGCACCCCGGGAATATCCATTGCCGTTTGTAAACCATCAACAGTTCCTGCGCCGCGAATTTGGAGTTTACGGATATTTTCATTATCTTCGAAATATCGAAACCTCAATGACATGCGCAAATACCTGTATATTCTCTTCGCGGCATGCTGCATCGCAGCCTGCGAAAAATACGACGAGTCGGAGTGCCGCGGCAATGCTACGTCCAAACGAACGCACCTGTCCACCGAGGAGGCACGCATGTGGTTCGAATCCCACGAACGACAAATCGCAACACGGGCGGACGACACCGGCGAAGACCCGCACGCATTCTTCCGAACCGGCCAGCTGAGTCTCGAATGGGAATACGGCAAAGAGTCGGCCGACGAACTAATAGACGCCGTGGACGTTCCGGCCAAGGGCGAATGGTCGTACCGTGTACTCTACGACTCTGTATCGTATCCGCTGTTCTGCGGAGTGGTGATACTCGACGAACCGGGACGCGAACGCACTTGCAGCTACACGGTTTTCTACATACCGACAGCCGGTTCGGCCGAAGACTACACGTCCGAAGTGTGCGCCTGCTTCAAGAATCGCGCAGACGACAAACTGCTGTTCTCGGGACTCGCCGTCTACACCGACCACGCCGGCATACCTATTGCAGCCGCACGTTACGTACTCGGAAATCCGACCGAAGGTTGTTATCTGTTCGACCCGTCGGCAGAGTACGAGCAAAACTACGAACGGCTCTACTCAATGCTCTCGGGCATACGGTTGCTGCGTTGCAGGAATCAAGACGCCACCACCCGCTCCGGCGATTCGGGAACCGGCAATCCCGCAGGCGAAGGGAATGCAGGGAATAATGGCAGCGGAAACCAGCCCGACTACGGCATAGGCGGAGTATTGATTGGCGAAGTGGTTTGCATAGCGCCTCCGATTAAACGCAAAACAGACCCCGAACCTGACAAACCCGAACCACCGCAGTCACCGAAAAAAGACCCGGAAGTCGACAAAGACGATATAAACCCGCTGCCACTGCAAGTCGACACCAGACCGCCGACGGGCGACAACACCAAGCCGTCGGTCGACTTCGCTCTGAACACGAACATCAAGCTGAACTGCGACGATGCCGAAGATATCATGCGCATGCTCGATTCGCTCTACAACGACTGCATGGGCAAGAGACTGATAGGAAGCATAGACACCGATTTAACAATCAAGACCTCCGATTCAACGAGCAAAGCCAAGAACTACTATGATTTCAATGAAGGAAGCATTTATATGTCCTCTCCGCCGCGAATGGTTGTCATAATTGAAGAGATGACGCATCATTATCAGCACTCTACCAACGGAAACAACCACGCGACACACGGGCTGAACAATGAAATAGAAGCAAAACTCTGCTGGTCGTTGTATGTTTTAAGATACGGTGGCAATTTGGAAGATTATGCATCTGCTCTCGGCAAAACAGAAGGAGCAGACAATTTTAAACTCATGGCAGACAAATACACATCAGGAATATCCTCAGTAACATATGATTATGACAGATTTCATGATTTATACATTAAAGCAATGTTAATATACAGAGATGGAAATACACAATATGCCAACCCCGATAAATATCCATTCTCATTCGATTGGAATCTGAGTTCAATAGATTATCTGACAAAAGATTGTTAATTATGAAACGCATCATTATTATAATTGCAGCGATATTCGCTTTGACAAGAACAGATTATGCCATGGCTCAGAAGTGGTACGAAAGTCCGCTTTGGCAACCGTTAATTGTTACTCATGACACGGTTTCACGACAAGGAATTACCTATGAAAGGGTTATAATGAGAAAAGACGAAAACTCCGACAGCTTCATATATCGGTTATACAACAGGAGCAATATTCTCGGCAACGCAAATTTGCGCCGCAAGGACGGGAAACCGATGAAGCGTTACGACGATGAATACGGATACGGGAAAATCGACATGGAAGCCGTGCGCAGGGCATTGACCGACGTTTTCACAAAAGAGGAGAACAAGGCATTGGGCGATGCCAAAGACAACATATGGATGCACATGGTATTTGCAACCGACGACGGACGACTGCTCGAAGTGGACTTCTTGCCTTCGGGGTCGCAAACGATGATAGATATTCCCGTGGAGAAATTCGCTACGCTCGAACACAAACTCAAAGAGTCGGTAACCACAGACCTCTCGAATGACCCCGAACTTAAAGATTTAGAGTTCGTTATGGCTCTCATCACGATGAATTTCCCGTTCCAGCGCTCATACATCGACACCGACGCCAAACGCAACGACATGACGCGAATAGACAAAACGCTGTTGCAATAGCCCCCCCCAAACACAAAAAAAGACGGTCGGAAAAATCCGACCGTCTCTGGTAGTGGATAGGGGATTGCCGGCGCTGCGCTTGGCCTCGAACCTCGCGACTCGGCAGTGCGAACTCGCGTTCGCGTTGCCCTCGCTGCTCCGTTCGGCCGAACCCCGGATAGGGGTTCTCATACCCTATCCACCGCCGAAACGCTCCGCCCCCCCAAACACAAAAAAAAGACGGCCGGAAAAATCCGACCGTCTCTGGTAGTGGATAGGGGATTCGAACCCCTATGTCGTGCGTGAGAGGCACGTATCCTAGCCCTTAGATGAATCCACCGTTTGGTTTCGATTGCGAGTGCAAAGATAATACAAGTTTTTCTATTTCCAAACATTTCGGCAAAAAAATTACATATTTTTTTCACCGTTCAGCCCCGACGTCCCGGCAAACCAACGCATCCGCATATACAACAATCTGATAATGCGCGCATTGCCAATCAAACCCCGAAACAAACAAAAAAAGAGACATCGCAATATTTTTTCATGTCCATCCGGCGCGGCAGCTGACGACATGATAAAAAAATCATGAAAAAGATGCCGATTCGTCCGAAGAGAATGCTCCGACAAGGCATAATGGCGCCGATGTTTGTTTCTGCGACGGACTTTGCGTATATTTGTATCACGATATGGAACGGTATCTCGACAACGACATAAAGTACGTGAGCGGCGTGGGCGAGGTGCGGGCAAGGATTCTCGAAAAGGAGGCCGGCATCCGCACCCTGGACGACATGCTGCACTACTACCCTTTCCGATACGTCGACCGCACGAAGGTCTACCGCATCGGCGACATCGGCGAGTCGATGGCATCGTCGCTCGTGCAGCTGCGCGGCCGCGTGACGGGCGTAGGATACGTCGGCGAGGGGCGCAAGCGGCGCTTCTCGGTCTCGGTCCGCGACGGCTCGGGACAGGCGGAGCTGATATGGTTTCAGGGGATAAAATGGATAGAGAAGCGCATCGAGGTGGGCCGCGAGTACTTCATCTTCGGACGTCCGTCGTTCTTCCGCGGCGAGATGTCGATGGTCCACCCCGAGGTGGAGACGGTCGAAAAAGCGCTCTCGCGCAAGGTCGAGAGCGGCATGCAGGGGATATACCCCTCGACCGAAAAGCTGTCGTCGACCTTCGGCACGAAGGGCATCTACAACATCATGTGCACGCTGTGGCCCATGGTGCGCGACCATATAGCCGACCCGCTGCCGGCTGCGATGCGCGACGCCTGCGGACTCGTTCCGCTCGCCGAGGCACTCTACAACATCCACTTCCCGCAATCGGCCGAGGCTCTGCGTCAGGCGCAGTACCGTCTGAAATTCGACGAGCTGCTCGGCGTGCAGCTCAACATACTCTCACGCCGCTCGGAGCGCATGAGCCGCAACAACGGATTCGTGTTTCCGAAGGTCGGCGGCGTGTTCAACACCTTCTACAACGAGAAGCTGCCGTTTCCGCTCACGGGAGCGCAGAAGCGCGTCATACGCGAAATACGCAGCGACACCGTCACTGGCTATCAGATGAACCGTCTGTTGCAGGGCGACGTCGGCAGCGGAAAGACCCTCGTGGCGCTGATGTCGATGCTGCTGGCCGTCGACAACGGCTATCAGGCCTGCATGATAGCCCCCACGGAGATACTCGCCCGACAGCACTTCGCCTCCGTATCGCGTTTTCTGGCGGGGATGGGCGTAGGCGTCGCAGTGCTCACGGGAGCCTCGCCCGCGACGGAGCGCCGCCATGCGCTGCGGGGAATAGCCGACGGCAGCATCGACATACTGATAGGCACCCACGCACTGTTGGAGGACAAGGTGCAGTTCTCGAACCTCGGATTCGTCGTCATCGACGAACAGCACCGCTTCGGCGTCGAGCAGCGCGCGCGCATGTGGACCAAGAACTCACGTCCGCCACATATTCTGGTCATGACCGCAACGCCTATTCCGCGCACACTGGCCATGACCCTCTACGGCGACCTCGACGTATCGGTCATCGACGAGCTCCCGCCGGGCCGCCACCCCATAAAGACCGTTCACTACACCGACGCCGCACGTCTGCGTCTGTTCGGGTTCATGAGACAGGAGATAGCCAAGGGGCGGCAGGTCTACGTGGTCTACCCGCTAATCAAGGAGTCGGAGACGATGGACTACAAGGATTTGTACGACGGCTACGAATCCATCTCGCGCGACTTCCCGCTGCCCGACTACGTCACGGCCGTCTGCCACGGGCAGATGAAGCCGGCCGACAAGGAGGAGTCGATGCGGCAGTTCAAGAGCGGCGAGGCTCAGATTCTCGTCGCCACGTCGGTAATCGAGGTGGGCGTCGACGTGCCGAACGCCACGGTGATGGTCATCGAGTCGGCCGAGCGGTTCGGACTCTCGCAGCTCCATCAGCTGCGCGGACGCGTGGGGCGCGGCGGCGAACAGTCGTACTGCATACTCATGTCGGGCGAGAAGCTCTCGCGAGAGGCGCGCGCCCGTCTGGATGCCATGTGCCGCACCTCCGACGGATTCGAGCTTGCCGAACTCGACCTCAAACTGCGCGGCGCCGGCGACATAAACGGCACGCAGCAGAGTGGCATGGCCTTTGACCTGAAAATCGCGAACCCGACGCTCGACTCGCAGATACTCCAACGCGCCCGCACGGCTGCCGAGGAGGTGCTGGAAGCCGACCGTGCGCTCGCACTGCCCGGACACGAAGGGCTGCGCGAGCTGCGGCGCCGATACTCGGGCGAGACGAAGTTCGATTTTTCGATGATTTCATAATAAAACGGACTCCATGCCGTTCCCTTAATTAAAATACCCTCCCGCATGCGAACCATCCTTACGACGATAATCCTGACAATCTGCATCGGACTTGCCGAAGCCCGCGCCCAGCTCTACCACGCCGGCGAGCGGCTCGACTACCGCGTAAGCTACCGGGCCAAGCTCTTCCCCAACACCGAGATGGCCACGGCCGAAGTCTCGACTACGCTCGACACGCTCGACGGCCGCACCGTCTACAAGGTCTTCGGCCGTGGGCGCATGATGCCCTCCTACCGATGGTTCTACGACATCGACGACCGCTACACCGTGTGGGTCGACACCTCGACGCTGCGCACGCAGCGCTTCCTCGGCGAAATCAAGGAGGGCAGCTACCGCAAGACGTCGCGGTTCCGCTACGACTGGGAGCGCATGCAGGCCCGCAACTCGTGGATGCGGCGCGACGGCGTGGAGCACACCCGCACGCTCGACCTCTCGCCGGTGAGCATGGATGCCATATCGCTCTTCTTCAACATGCGCGACGTCGACCTCGACACGTTCCGCGAGGGCGACGAGCGGCAGTTGGAGATGATGCTCGAAGACACCATACGCACGCTCAAATACCGCTTCATCGGCCGCGAGACCAAGAAGATACGCCGGCTCGGAAAGTTCCGCACGCTGAAATTCGCGTGTCAGATAGGCACCGAGGACGCATTCTCGTTCACCGACGGTTCGGAGTTCTTCATATGGATAAGCGACGACGAGAACAAAATACCGCTCTGGCTCGAATCGCCGATACGCGTCGGCAGCGTATGCGCATACCTCGTGTCATACGAC
>CAMWIG010000059.1 GCA_947174295.1 uncultured Alistipes sp.
GCCATGAAGCGGCCCTCGGCGTCGGTGACTTCGTATGCCGTCACTTCGGGGTGGTAGACCTCGATGTCGTCGGCCGGCGTGAAGTTCAGCCCGTAGAGCTTGTTGGCCAGCGTGAAGATGCCCGTGCGGACATTCTCCAATTTGAGGTAGGGTTTCACCACCTCGTCGCTCAGCGCATATTTCTCATCCTTGTACTTCTCGTTCCAGTAGGCCCAGTCCCACGGCATGAGCGTGCCTTCGAGCCCTTTCGATGCTGCGTACTCCGAGACTGTGGCGTAGTCCTCGGCGGCGTAGGACTTGGTCTTCACCAACAGCTCGTCGAGGAACGCATTCACGGTCGAAGCCTTCTCGGCCATTCGGTTCTCCAACACGTAGTCGGCGTAGGAGGCGTAGCCCAGCAGGTTGGCGATTTTCAGACGCGTGTTGACGATGCGCTTGACGATATCCGTGTTGTCGTGCTCGCCGCTCAGCGCACGCGAATTGTAGGCGCGGTAGAGCTGCTCTTTGAGGTCGCGCTGCGAGGAGTAGGTCATGAAGGGAATGTAGCTCGGTGCTTTGAGCGTGACGGTCCATCCCTTCTCGCCGCGGGCCTTGGCGTCGGCCGCCATGGCTTCGCGAACGAACGCCGGGAGCTCCTCGACGCGCTTCGGGTCGGTGATGTTGAGCGTGAAGGCGTTGGTCGCAGCCAGAGCGTTCTGCCCGAATACGAGCGTCAGCTCCGACAGCTCGGTAGAATATTGGCGGTAGAGCTCCTTCTGGTCGTCGGAGAGTGCGGCGCCGCTGCGCGTGAAGCTCTTGTAGGTCTTTTCGAGCAGCATCTTGTCCTCCTTCGAAAGGAACATGTTGCACTTGTCGTGCACGGCCTTCACGCGCTCGAAGAGCGCCGGGTTGAGCGATATGTCGTTCGACAGCTCGGTGAGCTTGGGCTGCACGCGCATGGCTATCTGCTGCATCTCGTCCGACGAGTCGGCTTCGAGCAGGTTGAAGAAGATGCCCGATATGCGGTCCAGAAGTTCGCCCTGACGTTCCAGAGCGACTATCGTATTTCCGAAGGTCGGGGCTGCCGGGTTGTCGACGATGGCCTCGACCTCGGCGCGCGAGCAGGCTATCGCCGTCTCGAACGCGGGCTCGTAGTGTTCGAGGCGTATGCTGCCGAACGGCGGCGTGGTGTGAGGCGTCTGCCACTCGGCCAGCAGCGGATTGGTCGTGTCTATTTCGGGTAACTGGGCCTGCGGAACCGAGTTGTCGCCGCAGGCAGTCGCCATTGCTGAAATTGCCATGATTGCAAGAATTTTTTTCATATAACGCAGTTTGAGTTGATAATATTTCATCGCTTGGACTATTCGAACTCCTCGGCGACGGTCGCCGAGGGGTTCGTGTCGGCCTGGGGTGCCGGCTCCTCCTCCGATTCCGGCTCCGGCTCGGCCAGACCTCGCGCCAGAAGCATTGCCCGGCGGTCGGGGTCGGCGCCTCGGAAGTCGTGGTAGAGCTTGCGGCCGTCATCGGCGCCGCCGCGTTCGAGCAGGTGGCGGAATCGTTGCGCCGTCTTGCGGTCGAAGAGGTTTCCGCTCTCGACGAATGCCTGGAAGGCATCCTTGTCGAGTACCTCGGCCCATATGTAGAAGTAGTAGCCGGCCGAGTAGCCGCCGTCGAATATGTGGCTGAAATAGGGGTAGCGGTATCGGGGCTCGATTTGCGGGATGAGGCCTCGCTTGTCGCGCATCGACCACTTCTCGAAGGCCTCGACATCGAACTGCTCGTAGGAGGTCTGCGAGTGGATGTCCATGTCGGAGAGGGCCGCCGCCACGAGCTCGGTGGTCGTGAAGCCCTGATTGAAGAGGGTGGAACGGCGCAGCTTGTCGACGAGTTTCTGCGGTATGACCTCCTTGTTGCGGTAGTGGGTGGCGTAGTGTTCGAGCATCTGCGGTTGCATGGCCCAGTTCTCCATGATTTGCGAGGGGAGCTCCACGAAGTCGCCCTCGACATCCGACAGACCGCGGTAGCGCACGTCGTGGAAGAGGAAGTGGAGCGCATGTCCGAACTCGTGGAACAGCGTCTCGACCTCGTCGACTGTGAGCAGTGCCGGGGTCGACTGGGTGGGACGCGTGAAGTTGCAGACGATGCCCACGACCGGCGCCACCCGCTCGCCGTCCTTGTAGGACTGTTCGCGGAAGTAGCCGCACCACGCTCCGCCGCTCTTGCCGTCGCGCGGGAAGAAGTCGAAGTAGAGCACGCCGAGGTGGCTCCGGTCGGCGTCGATGACCTCGTAGACGTAGCACTCGTCGTTGTAGACGGGGGCGACGATTGGGCGGAACGTCACGCCGTAGAGCCGGTTGGCGAGGAAGAATATGCCGTTCTTGGCGTTTTCGAGCGAGAAGTAGGGGCGCAGCATCTCCTCGTCGAGCGAGTAGTTCTGCTTGCGCAGCTTCTCGGCGTAGTACCACCAGTCCCACGAGGCGAACTCAGAGTCGGGGAAGTCGCGCTTGAAGAGCGTCTCCATCTCGGCCAGCTCGCCCTTGGCGCGTTCGAGGGCCGGAGTCCACACGGCGTCGAGAAGTTCGTAGACCGCCTCGGGCGAACCCGACATCTGCTCCGAGGTGACGTAGTGCGCGTAGGAGTCGAAGCCCAGAAGTCGGGCCTTCTCGGTGCGCAGGCGGATGAAGTCGTTGACCAGGGCGCGGTTGTCGTGCTCGTCGCCGTGTGCGGCGCGGCCGAGATAGGCGGTGTAGAGCTTTTCGCGCAGCTCGCGGCGCGCGGAGTAGGTCAGGAACGGAATCAGACTCGGCTTGTGGAGCGTGAATACCCACTTGCCGCTTCGGTCCATGCGCTCGGCCGTCTCGGCGGCCGTTTCACGGGCGCTTACGGGGAGTCCTTCGAGGTCGGCCGGGTCGTCGATTTCGAGCACGAATGCGTTGTTCTCGGCCAGCAGGTTGTTGCCGTATTTCACCGACGTGGCTGAGAGCTCCTCGTTGATTTGCTTCAACCGCTCCTTCTTCGCGTCGTCGAGCTCGGCGCCCGCGTTGACGAACGAGCGGTAGAGCTTCTCGGTCAGGCGCAGCGCGTCGGCGTCGGGACAGAGCGTCTCGCGGCGGTCGTAGACGGCCTTCACGCGCTCGAACAGCTTGCCGTCGAGCATTATGCGGTCGCGGTGCGACGACAGGCGCGGCATGATTCGCTCCTCGACGGCTTGGAGCTCGGGCGTCATGTCGGCCGAGCAGACCATCTCGAACACGAGCGACACTTCGGAGAGCATGCGGCCCGCATCGTCGTATGCCGCCACGGTGTTCTCGAACGTCGGTTCGTCGGCGTTGGCCGTGATGGCGTCGATTTCGGCCAGATGGGTCGACATGGCGCGCTCGAATGCCGGCATGTAGTGCGCGGCTTCGATGCGGTCGAAAGGCGGCACGCCGAACGGGGTGTCCCACTCCTCGAAGAATGGGTTGACGGCAGCCTTGTTCTTATCGGTGCATGATGCGAGAGTCATAATCATGAAAAGAGTCGATAATAATAGTGTGAAACGTTTCATTTGTCAACCTTATTTTAATTAACTTTGCAAAGTTAAAAATAATTTGCCGCATGCAACTATTTTACGATTCCGAAATTACGCCTCCGTCGCACATTCTCGGCGAGGAGGAGTCGCGCCACTGCGTGCGCGTACTGCGTCTGGGTGCGGGCGACGAACTGCACGTCACCGACGGCCGGGGCAACCTCTACCGCTGCCGCATAGTCGAGCCCGACGTGCGCCGCTGCCGCATAGAGGTGGTGGAGCATACGCCCGAGTTCGAGAAGATGCCCTACCGGCTGACTATGGCAGTCGCCCCGACGAAGAACATCGACCGCTTCGAGTGGTTTCTGGAAAAGGCCACCGAGGTGGGCGTTAGCGAGATAATACCCGTGGAGTCGGCACACAGCGAACGCCGCACGATAAAGCCCGAGCGCGAGGAGAAGGTCATAATGGCCGCCGTCAAGCAGTCGCTCAAAGCCTACCGCCCCGAGCTGAGGCCGATGATGCGTTTTCGCGACGTGGTGTCGATGCCTTTCGAGGGGCGCCGGTTCATCGCCCACTGCGACGAGCCTGCGGGCGGCGCGAAGGTTTTTCTGCCGTCGGCGGTCGGGAGTTGTGAAAATATTTTAATTTTAATAGGGCCCGAGGGCGATTTTTCGCCGGAAGAGATTAAATTTGCGGCCGCAAACGGCTTCGAGGAGATTACGCTCGGCCCGCAGCGCCTGCGCACCGAGACGGCGGCGGTGGTGGCTACGGTCATGGTC
Source organism: uncultured Alistipes sp. (assembly GCA_947174295.1). GTDB lineage: Bacteria > Bacteroidota > Bacteroidia > Bacteroidales > Rikenellaceae > Alistipes. Next base: position 4,270 of record CAMWIG010000059.1, read on the forward strand.
GCGACTCTGAAAAATGCCTGACAAAGCATAATCGCAAACTTGTAATATGTTGTTTATCTACACATTGATTGCCTTGGCCGCAGTCGCTGCGCTGATATTTTCGGTGCCGCTCCGCGCCAAGGTGTGGGCCGCTCTCGGCGTGACGTCGGTTGCGGCCGTATGGTGTTCGGCCCTGGCGGTCGGAGTCCTCGCCGACGGCGGGACGCTGCCGCTGTGGAGTGTCGAGACCATGGCTTTCGGAGCGGAGACCGGCTCGATGGATACGCTGTCGGCACTCTTCGTCCTGATTATTTCGTTCACGTCGGTGAGCACTCTGCTCTACTCGAAAGGATATGTCGGCGGCTACCTCGACTCCAAATCGCCGGCTCACGTGTCGCTGCACTATACGGCTCTCACGGTGATGTGCCTCGCGATGCTGGCCGTGGTGCTGTGCGACGGGGGCTACACGTTCCTCTTCGCATGGGAGGCGATGACCATCGCGTCGTTCATACTGATTCTCTTCGACGCACAGCGCAAGGAGGTGCTGCGCGCGGCGCTGACATACCTTATTTTAATGCACGTGGGATTCGCCATGCTCCTCATCGGTTTCGTAAGGCTCGATGCGGCGTGCGGTTCGGCGTCGTTCGCGGCGATGGCCCGCTGCTTCGCCGAGGGCAATCCTCTGCCGCTGGCCCTGGTCTTCCTCGTCGGATTCGGCATGAAGGCGGGTCTGTTCCCGATGCACGTGTGGCTGCCGGAGGCGCATCCGGCAGCTCCGTCGCACGTGTCGGCCATAATGTCGGGCGTGATGATAAAGACGGGTGTCTACGGAATCCTGCGCGTGGCGGCTGCCATGCCGGTTTCGGCTGCCGGCGAGACGTTCGGCATCGTGGTGCTCGTCGCGGGTATCGTCACGGGTCTGTGGGGCGTGATTCTCGCCGCCATTCAGAACGACATGAAGCGCCTGCTGGCCTATTCGAGCATCGAGAACGTGGGCGTCATAATGATAGGTCTCGGCGTGGCGCTGCTGGGGCGTGCTGCCGGCAGTCAGACGATCGCCGTGTGCGGCGTGTGCGGCGCCCTGCTGCATACGCTCAACCACTCGCTCTTCAAGTCGCTGCTCTTCTTCGGTGCCGGAAACGTCTACTCGCGTCTGCACACCACGTCGCTCGACGCACTGGGCGGCGTGGCCAGATACATGCCCGTGACGGCTATTCTCTTCGCCGTGGCTACTGCCGCAATCTGCGCCCTGCCCCCTCTGAACGGTTTCGTCTCGGAGTTTCTGATATATCTCGGCATACTCGACGGCATCACGTCGCAGACCGGCGTCATGCTCTCGGCCGCCGCGATGATAGGACTGGCCATGATTGGCGGCATGGTGGTGCTGGCCTTCACCAAGCTCTACGGCGTGGTGTTCCTCGGTTCGCCCCGCTCGCACGAGGTGGCCGAACATGCCGCGGAGGTCGATTCGCTCCGCATTGCGGCCATGGCCATGCCGGCCGCAGGCATCCTCTGCGCGGGCCTCTTCCCGCAGGGCGCCTTCGCGCTCGTATCGCGTGCCGCAGGGTTCTTTTTCGGCGGCAGAGTGCCGTTCGCTCCCGCCGTCGCTGCGGCTGCCGGCAGAGTGTGTCTGACCGCATGGGTGCTGGTTGCCGTCGTGCTGCTGCTGGTGTGGCTCCGCCGCCGGGCGCTGCGCGGTCGCACTGTCGCATCGGGCGAGACGTGGGGCTGCGGCTTCACCGCGGCGAACATCCGCATGCAGTACACCGGCGAATCGTTCTCCGAAGGGTTGGAGAGCGTGGCCGAGTCGCTCACACAGAATAAGGTCGAGGGACGCGCCGTCGACAAAAGCGAGATATTCCCCACGGAGCATTCGTTCAAGGTGCGCCACAAAGACCGCGTCGACAGCCTGATGGCCGAGTGGTGGATGGCGTCGCTGAGAATAATCAACGCCCGCATCATGCGCCTGCGCACGGGTAAAATCAACCACTACGTGGCCTTCGCTCTGCTGCTGCTCGTGCTCGTGTTCGCACTTTCCGTACTCAATCTGCTGTAAACTATGACTCAAATACTCAATACGATTATCATGCTGGCGGTGGCCGTGTCGATTACGGGTCTCGTCAACCGCACGCGCGCCGTGCTGAGCGGCCGCAAGGGTCCGCGCTTCTTCCAGCATCTGCACAACGTGCGTCTGCTGCTCCGCAAAGGGGCGGTCTATTCGCCCGTGACGACGGCGCTGTTCCGTGCCGTGCCGTCGGTATATCTCGGTGCGGCGGCTGTGGCGTTCCTCTTCATTCCCGTCGGCGACCTCGACCCCGTGCTGTCGTTCGACGGCGACATGATAGCGTTCGCCTACCTGCTGGCGCTGGGCCGTGCGGCTATAATCCTCGCCGCGATGGATACCGGAAGCTCGTTCGAGGGCATGGGCGCCAGCCGCGAGGCGCTGTACGGCGCGCTTGTCGAGCCCGCGATGATGTTCTTCATGGCCACGCTCGCCCTCGTGTTCGGATACACGTCGTTCGCCGACATATTCTCGCGCGAGCACTCGATGGACATACAGCTCACGATTGTGATGCTGCTGGCGGCCTACATAGCCGTGAAGATACTGTTCGTCGAGTCGGGCCGCGTGCCGGTCGACGACCCGCGCACGCACTTGGAGCTGACGATGATACACGAGGTGATGTGTCTCGACTTCTGCGGCGTCGACCTCGGCATGATTCAGATTGCCGGATGGTTGAAGACGGCCGCGCTGGCGGTGCTCGCCGCCGATGCCGCGGCCGTGACCTTCTGTTTCCGCTGGTGGGTCGTGGCGCCGTTGGCCGTGGCGGTCGCAGGCCTTGCCATAGGCATAGTCGAGTCGTCGCAGGCGCGCAACAAGCTCTCGCGAAATACGACATTCATACTTACAATCGCGGCGATAGCGGCGCTGATGTTCTTCGTCGGCTGGCTGTTGCAGCAAAACATCGAAATAGGATGATACTCTCGTTCGTAATACTCTTCGTCGTGACGCTGGTCTATCTCTCCATCACGGAGCGATACCGCAACTATGCCGTCATCGTATCGTTGCAGGGATGGATTCTGCTGGCCATAGCCCTGCTGCGCCTGCACTCGGTGAACTGGGCCGAGCTGGCCTTCGTGCTGGCCGAGACGCTTCTGTTCAAGGCCCTCATCGTGCCCCAGATTCTGTTCGCCGTGATACGCCGCACGAAAATCAACCGTGTTATAGGTTCGGGTTCGTCGCAGTTCCGTTCGCTCGTCATGTCGCTCGCGGCTCTGGCCGCCAGCGCGTCGATAACCTACTACATCGCCGACCAGTCGATAGACATGATATTCTTCGGCGTGGCGCTCTACGCACTGCTCAGCGGTCTGATACTTATCGTCTCGCGCCAGCGCATATTCTCGCACATGGTCGGTTTTCTCGTCATCGAGAACGGCGTATTCCTCTTCTCGACGGCCATAGGCGTCGAGATGCCGATACTCATCAACATGGCAATCATGCTCGACATTCTCATGTCGATACTCATGCTCGGCGTCTTCCTCACGCGCATCGACCACACGATTCACGCCGACGATGCCGATTCGTTAACCAAAGTAAAGGACTAAACGATGATATACTACCTCATTCTTTCGGTTCTGCTCGCCGGTTCGGCGTTCGCTGCGACTACACGTCGGGCGGTCAATGCCGCGGGCGCTCTGTTCTATGCCGTGCAGGCGGCATTCGCCGTGTGGATTCTCACGGGCGGCCGCTTCGGTTCGGCATCGGGCGGATTCTTCACCTACGATGCGCTGGGCACGGTCTTCTTCGTACTGCTCGCGGTCGTGTCGCTCTTCGTGTTCATACACTCCGAGGTATACTTCCGCGACGAGGACATACGGCTCTACCGCCGATACTTTTCGCTGCTGATGCTCCTCACGACGGCCATCGCCGGCGTCTACTTCGCCGACAACATCGCCGTGACGTGGATATTCCTCGAAGCCACCACGCTCTGCTCGGCCGGAATCATCTACCACCGCCGCACGGCGCAGGCGCTCGAAGCCACGTGGAAGTATGTCTTCGTCTGCTCGACGGGCATCGCCACGGCATACCTCGGCATTCTGCTGCTCTGCTCGGCAGCGGACGGCTCGCTGGCCTACTCCTCGCTGGCCGAGCGTGTCGCTTCGGGCAATCCGCTCTACATGAAGACGGCCGTTCTGCTGGTGCTGTGCGGTTACAGCTGCAAGATGGAGATTTTCCCGCTCTACACGATTGGCGTCGATGCCAACTTCGCTGCGCCCGCTCCGGCGTCGGCCCTGATTTCGACGGGTCTGGTGAATGCCGGATTCATCGCCATATTCCGCGTCTACAAGGTCATGGCGTCGAGCGAGGCATTCGAATGGATGCGTCACGTGCTGATTCTCGTGGGTCTGCTTTCGCTGGCGATCGGTGCCATGTTCCTGCGCCGCACGAACAACTACAAGCGCTTCCTGTCGTACTCGACGGTCGAAAACATGGGCATCGTGGCCATAGGTCTCGGCATCGGCGGCATCGGCGTGTGGGCGGCGCTGTTCCACGTCATCTGCCACACGTTCGTCAAGAGCAGCCTCATGCTGCAAGTGGCCGTCATGCGTCACATATTCAACGGCTACCGCATAAACCGAATAGGCGACTACATCAGCATCAACCGCGTGGGCGCCATAGGCTTCATCGTCGGTACTGTGGTGCTGCTGGCATTTCCGCCTTCGCCGCTGTTCGTCTCGGAGCTGATGATTCTCAAACAGATAATCGCCGACGGGCAGTGGTGGATAATGGCCGTAGTGCTGTTGCTGCTCTGCATCGTCATCTACTCGATATGCTCGCGCATCATGCGTCTGTGCTACCAGCCGAACCTCGACGAGGTGCACGACCCGAAGTGCGAACACTGGCTTTCGTGGTCGGCCATGGCGCTGCTCGCGGCCGCAATGGTGCTCGGCGTTTGGCAGCCGGAGTTGCTGCGCGATGTTATCGACCAAATAGTAACACTATGAGTATGAAGTACTACATAACTCACAACTGTGCCGGTGCAGTTCCCGTCGCTGAGATTCCGACGGTCGGTTACCCGGAGTTTTACGACGACGTATGCCGCCGTCTGGGCGACGAGCGCTGCCACGTGGCGCACTATTTCGCACGCATGGAGCGCGACAGCGTGCTGCGCTTCTACTGCCTGCTGCTCGACGACGCTTCGGGCGAGGTGTTAGTCACGTCGTTCGAACTCGAATACTACGACGCCACGGCTCTGCCGTCGATTACGGCCGTGCATCCTCAGATGCACCCCTTCGAGCGCGAAATCACCGAGCGTTACGGCGTTCGGTTCGAGGGCATGCCGTGGAACAAGCCGCTGCGCTTCCCGTTCGACAGGGCCGACCGCCGCAGCTCGATGGACAACTATCCGTTCTACAAAATCGAGGGCGAGTCGCTGCACGAGGTCAATGTCGGGCCGATTCATGCCGGAATCATCGAGCCCGGAGCCTTCCGCTTCATCTGCAACGGCGAGAAGGTGCTGCATCTCGAAATAGCGCTCGGCTACCAGCATCGCGGCGTGGAGCACGAGTTCACTGCCGCCGACAACCGCCTGCGTCAGTCGATGCTTGCCGAGGCTGTGGCCGGCGACAGCGCCGTAGCCCACGCCACGGCTTTCGCCGAGGCTGTGGAGAAGCTCTCGGCCGTGCCGTTCGAGCACAGCGCGGCGCTCAGGGCCGAGCGGTTCGTGGCGTTGGAGTTGGAGCGCATGGCCGTTGAGATTGCCGACACGGGAGCGCTCTGCACCGACATAGGCTACCAGCTCGGTCAGGTAGCCTGCGAGGCGCTGCGCACCGTGACGATAAATACCACTCAGGCGGGGTGCGGAAACCGATTCGGAAAGGGGCTGATTCGTCCGTTCGGTACGAACTTCC
>CAMWIG010000060.1 GCA_947174295.1 uncultured Alistipes sp.
GGATGTGGCCGCGCCATACGGGCGACTTCTCCGTATTCCGCATCTACGCCGGCAAGGACAACCGTCCGGCCGACTATTCGTCGGAGAACGTGCCCTATGAGGCCGAGAAGTATCTCAAAGTCTCGACCAAGGGTTACAAGGAGGGCGACTTCGCCATGATTATGGGATTCCCCGGTTCGACGCAGCGATACATGACCTCCTATGAAATCGACTACATGCTCTCGGTCGACAATCCGCAGCGCATATTCATCCGCGGCGAGCGTCAGGAGATTCTTAAAAAGGATATGGCCGCCAGCGACGAGGTGCGCATCAAATATGCGTCGAAGTATGCCGGTTCGTCGAACTACTGGAAGAACTCCATCGGCATGTCGCGAGGCATAGAGCGTCTGGGCGTAAAGGCCAAGAAGCAGGCGCAGGAGGAGTCGTTCCAGAGCTGGGCGGAGCGCAACACGCTGCCCGAGGAGCGTTACTCGCAGGCGCTGTCGATGATTCGCCGCGCCACGGAGGATGCCGCCGTGCCGTCGGCCGCACGCCAGTACGTCATGGAGGCGCTCTACCGTGCCGTCGAAATCATCTCGCCCGCATTGGTGGTCGGCAACGCTCCCGACTCGCTCGACGAAGCCTACAAGGCGCGCTACGAGGAGTATATAGCCGGATTCTACAAGGATTACAGCCTGCCGACCGACCGCAAGGTGGCATACCGCATGTTCGAGATTACGCAGCAGAACTGCAAGGATCTTCCCTCTGTGTTCGCCGACGTGATCGACGCGCAGTTCGGCGGCGACACCCGTGCATACGTCGACTACCTCTACGACAACTCCGTGTTCTGCACCGAAGAGGGTGCCCGCAAGGCGCTCGCCGACGGCAAGGCCTCGGTGGCTGCCGACCCGGCGGTAGTGCTGGCTCAGTCGGTCTACGCAAAGGCTTCGGAGCTCGGCAAGAAGGCCGAGGCGGCGCGCGCCATGGCGGCCGAGGGCAAGCGCCTTTACATCGCCGGTCTGATGATGCAGCATCCCGACCGCATGTGGGCGTCGGACGCCAACTTCACGATGCGTCTTACCTACGGCAATGTCCTGCCCTACGACCCTGCCGACGGAGTGAAGTACGACTACTACACTACGCTCAAAGGCGTCATGGAGAAGGAAGACCCGAACAATCCCGTGGAGTTCACCGTTCCCGAGCGTCTGAAAGAGATTTACGCCGCACGCGACTACGGCCGTTATGCCGACCGCAACGGCGAACTGCCGACCTGCTTCCTCGCCAACTGCGACATCACGGGCGGCAACTCGGGTTCGCCCATCATGAACGCCCGCGGCGAGCTGATAGGTCTGGCATTCGACGGCAACTGGGAGGCCATGTCGGGCGACGTGGCGTTCGAGCCCGAGTTGCAGCGCACTATATCGGTCGATATCCGCTATGTGCTTCTGGTTATCGACAAGTTCGCGGGCTGCACGCGCCTGATTGACGAGATGGACATAAAATAGAGTATCGTCTGCATTGCGGCGGGCATGCCCCGTCCGCGGACGGATATATGAAAACAGCAATCTCCGAACGACAGTTCGGAGATTGCTGTTTCGGTATGCGCAGGTTTCAGAAGAGACTCAGCTGGTCGATTTCGTGGTTGAAGGTCAGGCGATGGTAGGGGGTCAGGCCGTGTTCGCGTATGGCCAGACGGTGTTCGCGCGTGGGATAACCCTTGTTGCGCTCCCAGCCGTATTGCGGATATTCGGCAGCCAGCCGCAGCATCTCTTCGTCGCGGTGGGTTTTGGCGAGCACCGATGCGGCGGCTATGTCGGCGTACTTGCCGTCGCCCTTGACGATGCAGCGGTAAGGTATGTCGAGACGCGTGCGGAAACGGTTGCCGTCGATGGCCAGAAACGCAGGGCGCACGGCAAGGCTCTCCACAGCACGTGTCATACCCTCGAACGATGCGTTGAGGATGTTGATTTCGTCGATGCGCTCCGGCGATACGGCGGCGACGGCCCATGCCACGGCTTCGCGCTCGATGACCTCGCGCAGAATGTTGCGCTGCCGCTCGGTCATCTGCTTAGAGTCGTTGAGCAGCGGGTGGTGGAAGTCGGGCGGCAGAATGACGGCTGCGGCATAGACGGCGCCGGCCAGACAGCCGCGTCCGGCCTCGTCGCATCCCGCTTCCGTGAGTTCGGTCTGGAATGAATTTTCAAGCATTGCGAATATGCGGCGGATTCGACCGCGCGCGATGCGGCAAAGTTACGTTTTTTTTCTAAATTTGCGGACGGAACACTCCGATACGGGCTCATGGAGCCTCGCTCGGACAAAATCTCCTTCGATAGTGGATGTAGTACGTCAATCCCCGGTTGCCAATCTCGCGACACTGCTCGTAATCGTAGCGGTGGCTTTCGTGCGCTCGGGTGCGACGGCGTTCGATGCGGAGGCTATTCCCGATACGGCGGCTTTTCTGGGGCGCCGCATCGCAGCATTTCAGACGGCATTCCCTTCGCTCGGAGCGTTTCTCGCTGCGGCGGCATTCTTCGTTTCCGGCTGGTGGCTGGGGCAGGTCGTTCGCGTGAGAGAGCTCTATTTCGTCCGTACTACCGTGACCATTCCATTCTACGGATTCGTGGCCTGCGGAATATTCGTAGCTCATGATTCGCTCACGGCGGCACTCTCGTCGATGCTGCTCGTCGTGGCGATGCGCAGCTTCTACTCGGCGTTTCGCGACGGTTACGGTTTCAGTCCTCTGTTCTTCGCTTCGTTCTGTCTGGGTGCCATACCTCTTTTATATGCCCCGGCACTGCCGCTCGCGGCGCTCATGCCGCTGGCCGTGCTGCTGTTCAAACGCTCGGCACGCGAAGCGCTGGTCGCTGCGGTAGGGTTTCTGCTGCCCGCAGCCGCCGCGTGTTATGTCACGTGGGGTTTGGGCGGAGAGTTCCTCTCGCCGCTGTTCGAAACGTGGGACGCGCTGATGCTTCCGAGCGGCTACCGGCTCTTCGGCCATATCTCCGTCGGCTCGGGGCTGCTGTTCGCATATCTGCTCGCGCTCGTGCTGAGTGCCATATTCTTCTGTTGCGTCAATCTCTATTCGCTGGGCTCGCGGGCGCGTTATATCACCGTCTACAACATGTGCGCATTCGTCGTGTCGCTCGCCGTGCCGGCTATGCCTGGTGCCACGCCGGGTGCCCTGGCGCTCGTCGCCGTGCCGGCGGCGCTCATGATTCCGGCAATGCTCGTCCGACTGCACAAAAACATGTCGACGATGATATATGCGGTGCTGATTCTCATCTGTGCGGTTCATATTTTTATCGCTTGACGTCGCGAGTTCCGACTGTGATATTCCGTTCGGATTTATTGTTCGTCTTTTTTATTTCATACAATTATTTATTTGAATTAATACAATATTATTTTGTATATTTGCCGTGTGAAAAATATTTGGTTTTTATGATGCAAGCTCAAATCGAATCCATGCCGACGATTGTTCGTCTGGCCGATAACACAAACAACGGAATCGAAGCGGTGACTCTATCGCGTTATGCCATAGGCTATATTCTTCGCGGCAGTGCGACCATTCACAACGGCGACAAGTGTTTCAGAATGTCGCGCGGAGATGTTTTCTATTTGGGTCTCGGCAACCACTACATTCGCCGAATGTCGGAAAACGGCCAGTCGTTCGAGGCTGTCATGATTTACTACACGTCGGACGATTTGCGTCGTGCGCTGACCATACTGTCGACATCCTACGACCTGACGGTGTCGAATTCCCACTCGTGCGACCGCTGCCGCACCACGAATTTCATCTCGATGCCCGCATGGGATGATTTGAGAGCGGCGTTCGAGAATGCCGACTCCATACTGACGAACAAACAGCGATGCGAACGCGGCTACATCGTCGAGAACATGCGCATTTTCGAGATATTCTCCGAAATTGCCGCATACACCGACTGTTGTCTGAAAAGCAAATTCCTCGGCACGATAGACATGGCCAAGGAGAATTTCGAACGTGTAGTGGTCGACAACATATTCAAGGACATGTCGATCGACGACCTCGCGCAGCTTTGCAACCGCTCGCTCACGTCGTTCAAAAAGGAGTTCCGCCGCCGGTTCGGCATGCCGCCGCACAAGTGGATAATCCGTCAGCGCATGCAGCAGGCGCGTCTGTGGTTGATTTCCACCGAAAAATCAATATCGGAAATAGGCTACGAGAGCGCATTCACCAATACGTCGCACTTCATCAAGCTATTCAAGAAGGAGTTCGGACTCACTCCCGCGGCGTTCCGTGCGCATCATCGCCTGGTGTCGATGACGGCATCCGACCAGACCGAGCGCGAGACGCGTGTCGAAGAGCCGGTCGCTGTATAGGACGCGTGCGACGCTTCGGAGAAATTATTAAAAACTTACGAAATACGGCTTTTTAATATTTTTTAATTATAAATTAGGTGGAAAATGGGATGAAAAGTTGAAATTTTATCATAAATGTTTGTTTCATAATAAAATTTCACTTACCTTTGTTAAAGCAAATGTGGGAGTTCTCCCATTTCTCATTAACCTAACTAACCTAACTCGAGGAGTTGAGTGTCGCCCGATACGCAACTCCTTACTTTTTTATAGCGGTCGCCGAAGGCTTGCCTGCGGTGCGGCGTGAGAAAACAATACAGCCGGAGGTCGAAACCTCCGGCTGTATGGCATATGCTCCCGCCGGCTGCTATCTGACGGGTTTGATATCCTTGATTCGCAGCTGCGTGGTGACGTTGCCGCGATAGTGGTTCTCGACGATTTGGTAGCATACGTCGACAGGGTGTCCCGAGCGTATCCACTCGAAGTGGGTGGGCTGCTGGAACGCTATGGTCTGAATCGTCGTGTTGGGCTTCTGGCGCTGCATGAGGTCCATGCGCAGATGCTCTCCCTCCGAACCGACCAGCTTGGCATCGCCGTGGTTGCTGGCGCCGTAGGTCGCGAAGACGGGAGCCGTGTTTCCGGGGCCGAAGGGCTGGAAGCGGTTCAGGTCGCGGCGGAACGACGGAGTGATGTCCGAGAAGAGCAGCTCGCTGTCGACATCGACCTGAGGAATCAGCATCGCCGGGTCGATATTCTCCTCGACGTAGGCGTTGAACCTCCGCGTGAACTCCTCGACGTTCTCGGGGCGCATGGTCAGACCTGCGGCGTACATGTGTCCGCCGAAGTTTTCCAACAGATCGGAACACGACTCGACGGCCTGATAGAGGTCGAAGCCGGGCACGGAGCGTGCCGAACCCGTCACGAAGCCGTTGCTCATCGTGAGCACCACCGTGGGGCGGTAGTAGGTCTCGATCAGGCGCGACGCGACGATGCCGACGATGCCCTTCATCCACTTGGGATTGTAGATTACCGTGCTCTTCAAACGCTTCAACTCGGGGTTGCGCTCGATGTAGTCGTGCGCCTCCTGCGTCACGCTGCGGTCGATGCTCTTGCGGTCCTGATTGAAGGAGTCGATTATCTCGCCGAACTCCTTGGCGACGCTCTCGTGGCTCTCGATGAGCAGGTTCACGGCGGCGTGTCCGCCCGACGGAGCGGCGTTCTCGTCGTTCTCGTCCATGCGCATGCGGCCTGCGGCGTTGATGCGCGGGCCGATTTTGAAGACGATGTCGTCGATTGTGATGTTGTGCTTGTCCAGGCCGCAAATCTTGATGATGGATTGCAGGCCCTTCGAAGGCTTGTCGTTCAGACGGCGCAGGCCGTAGTGCGCCAGAATGCGGTTTTCGCCGACCAGCGGCACGATGTCCGAAGCGATGCTGACGACCAGAAGGTCGAGCAGCCCCTCGATTTCGGAGAACGGTATGCCGTTCTTCTGCGAGTAGGCCTGAACGAGTTTGAATCCCACGCCGCAACCCGACAACTCGTCGAACGGGTAGTCGCAGTCGGTGCGCTTGGGGTCGAGAACAGCCACTGCCGCAGGTATCTCGTCGGCAGGGAGATGGTGGTCGCAGATGATGAAATCCACGCCTTTGCTCTTGGCATAGACTACCTTTTCCATGGCTTTGATGCCACAGTCGAGGGCGATGACCAGCGTCACGCCCTTGCGGGCCGCATGGTCGATACCCTTGACCGATATGCCGTAACCTTCGGTGTATCGGTCGGGGATGTAGAACGACAGGTTCTTGTGACCTATCTTGCGGAGAAACTTGTAGACAAGCGCCACGGCCGTCGTGCCGTCGACATCGTAGTCGCCGTAGACCATGATTCGCTCGCCCTCCCGCACCGCGCGCTCGATTCTCTCGACGGCACGCTCCATGTCCTTCATCAGGAACGGGTCGTGCAGTCCCGAGAGCTGCGGATTAAAGAACTTCCGTGCCTCCTCTACATTGTCTATGCCGCGTTGTACCAGCAGGTTGGCCAAGACCGGGGAAATCCCGAGACCGGCAGCGAGTCGCTCGACCGCCCGGGGATCGCCCTGAGGCTTGACAACCCATCGTTTTTCTATGGGCATAATCTTTAAATTTTATATATTTTAACATTCAAATTCTTACTTAATGCGTCCCTCAGACGCCGTTTGACATCATCCATGTCGGTCGGCCGGCCCGTTTCGCGCTCTATCGAAGTCACGCCGCGGTCGGTGAAGCCGCACGGATTTATGTAATCGAACCAGCTCAGGTCCGTCGCTACGTTCAGCGCGAAGCCGTGCATGGTAACATAACGCGATGCGCGCACTCCTATTGCGCAAATCTTGCGCGCTCGCTGGGTTTTTTCGTCTATCCAGACGCCCGAGGCGCCTGCGATGCGGCCCGCCGCGATTCCGTAGGCGGCCACGGTCTCGATGACCGACTCCTCGATTGCCGCGACGTACTCTTTGAGCGAGTGCCCCGTAAGCCCGAGGTCGAGAATCGGATAGCCTACTATCTGACCCGGTCCGTGGAATGTTATGTCGCCGCCGCGGTCTATGCGGTGGAATTCGGCCCCTTTCGTGCGGAGAAACTCCTCGCTGACGAGCATGTTCGACTCGCGGCCGCTCTTTCCGAGCGTGTAGACCGCCGGGTGTTCGACAATCAGCAGGTCGCCGGCGCATTCGCCGGCATTGCTGTCCGCGCCGTCGTCCTCGCGGTTACAGGCCGCGCAAGAGCCCGGAACGGCTTCGCCCGCCGCGCTTTTGCGTGCGAGCATCGCATCGAAGAGCTGCCGCTGCAAGCGCCAGCACTCTTCGTAGGGCATCGTGCCCAGATCGCGGTAACGGACTCTCATAACCTTGCGTTTACGGCCCGTGTACGGAGGCCGGCGTGTCTGCCGGCGCGTTCGGGCGAATTACATTTCGAGGCTCGAAAGCGCTTCGTCGGCCAAATACGACGATCGCACCAGCGGTGCGCTCGCGCAGTAGGCGAAGCCCATGTCGAGAGCCTCCTGTCGATACCGGTCGAACTTCTCGGGAGTGATGTATTCCGCAACGGGACAATGCTCCAAAGTAGGCCGCAGGTATTGACCTATCGTTACGATGCGCACGCCGGCAGCGTGCAAATCGTGCAGCGTGCGCGACACCTCGTCGTCCGTCTCGCCGAGTCCGACCATGAGTCCGCTCTTGGCTGCGGCGCCGCTTCGGGCTATGTGCCGCAGGGTCTGCAAACTCGTCCGGTAGCGTGCGCGGGAGCGCACCTGCGGGGTCAGCCGCTCGACGGTTTCGATGTTGTGTCCGACGATGTCGGGTTTCGACGCCAGCACGATGTCTATGAGTTCGGGCCGAGCGTCGAGGTCTGGAATAAGGAGCTCAATCGTTGCTTCGGGATTCCGCCGGCGAATAGCCTCTACCGTGCGTGCCCAGTGCAGGGCGCCGCCGTCGGGCAGGTCGTCGCGCGTGACGGATGTTAAGACAACATGCCGAAGACCCATCAGTCGCACGCTCTCGGCGACATGCTCGGGTTCCTCCGTGTCGGGCGGCGCGGGCCGTCCCGAACGCGTGGCACAGAAGCGGCAGCTTCTGGTACATACCTCACCCAGAATCATGAATGTCGCAGTTCTCCGACTCCAACACTCGGCTTTGTTCGGGCACATTCCGCTGCTGCAAATAGTATGCAGCGAGTGCGTATCGACGATACGTTGCACTTCGGCGTATTCGGCCGTGCGGTGCAGCCTGATTTTAAGCCAATCGGGTTTCTTCGGTACTTTTACATCGCCATACAGCTTCGGCATTTTAAGTTCATTATTTTCCAATTGATGCAAAAATACAAAAAAAAACCGTAAAAACAAAGTATATGCGCAAATGCGAAGGAAAGGTATTGCGAGGCGGCCTCGAATTATTGTTCCGGGGCGACGGGCGGTTATTCATAGGACGCTTTCACGCCGCGGCCGAATATCCGAGAGCATACGCCGCATGCGGGCATTTGTGCCATTCTCCTTTGTTGACAGAGACCGTTCGGCCGCTTTGCACGCTTATGACTCGGTTCGACAGAAAATATGGCGGATCGGCGAATATGACATCGAACTTGAAGTCGAAACCGTTCAAAAGTTCGATGCGGTCTCCGTGCGGCAGCGTGAAGCATTATGGTATGCTTCGGGCGTAATATCTATTTGAAGATGGATTGCATGATGCCGTTTTCAAGATCGTTTATGGAATATAAATCCGGCAGGGCCTCGAATGTTTCGCGCAAGTTGCTTTTGGCATGAAACCATCCTTGGCCGTCTGTGAACCAAACGAACCTCAAATCTGGCATATTCTTGGTTTCGAGGGCTATTGCTTTGTAACTTCGGGCAGTTTCGTTTAATTTGGATCCGTGGCTCTTGTAAAAGTTGGTTTCGATTATGTAGATCCTATTTCGGACTTTTACTACAAAATCGAATCGTTTTTTCGTTTTTCCCTTATTGAATACGGAGGATAGGTCGAGGCCGAATTTTGCCTCGACCTGGCGATTGGTGATTTCTTTGAAATATGTGACGTTCTTTACGAATCCGGCTTTGATGAGATACATCTCGACCAGATTTTCCATCAGATGGCCGCCTCGATTCTTGCGTCCGTTCGAGTCGAGACCGGCCTCTACGCCGGTGACGTAATCGACGACGTTGTTGATCAGATGATTCGATAGCAAATCGAACAATCCTGTTTTTCGCATGAAAATTTTGTATTGTTCGATTGAATAATTCATTTTGCGGAAGTCGTATTTGAACTCTCCGTCGGTATCCGTGGCGTCGATTTCCTCATCTCTTTTCGCCAGAAGAATAGGGATGCATTTCAGGGTTTCGGGATATTTGGTTACGATATTTTCGAAATCGGACTCTATATTTCGGGAGCCGACGAGGGTGTTCAGAATGTTCAGTTCGATTTTTATCTTGTCGACATTCCTGAACGTTTTTTTGAAATCTATGTAATATGTGTAATCGGCGATCGATTTTCGGAACGATCCTATCCATTGTTCGAAGTTTCTCATTGTCGGTTTCGGTTTGGATGTAATGATCAGCTCTGACAATTTTCCGCGTTTCTCCGATGCTGAGTTGATCATTCTCGTGGCATACACTCTTTTTATTTGAAAATCGTCGTATATATCCTCGAAGAAGGATTCGTCCGGGTTAATGTTTTTAGGGTCGGAGTTGCTGGCGATAAAGGCGGCTCCCTTTTTCGCGATTTCGCGGCAAAACATGCTCAGTCTGATTTGTTCCCCGTCATCGAATTTCTCTTCGGCATATGACGTGAACGAAGAGGTTGCGCTTATCGGTCTGTATGGCGGGTCCAAATAGAATATCGTGTCGGGCCCGGCGAATCGTTCCGTCTGAGAAAAATCGCCCTGCATTATTTCCACTTTCTGCAACAGCTCCGACACCTTGCGCAGATTGTCGGCATCGCATATCCGCGGATTGGCGTATTTCCCGTGTGGAACATTGAATTCGCCTCTCGAATTGACTCTGTACAATCCGTTGAAGCAGGTTCTGTTCAGGAATATGAATAGTGCCGAGAGCTCGGTTTCGGAACAGTTTTTCGCATTGAATATGCGTCGTTTTTCCAAATAAAACTCTTTTCTCAGAGAGTCGTCGAGCTGCGAATACTCTTTTTGTATTGTCAAGAGTCTGTCGATAAGGTCTTCGACGCTGTTCTTTATGGTTCGGTAGGTGTTTATCAGTTCGCGATTTATATCGTTTATGATGGCTTTCGATATGTTCGGATATGTTTGTAGTATCCAGAACAATACAGCGCCGCCGCCGACGAACGGTTCGATGTAGGTGCATT
>CAMWIG010000061.1 GCA_947174295.1 uncultured Alistipes sp.
ACGACAATCACCTCGCCGCCCACGGCTGCGGGAGCTTCGAGAATCGCCCAGCTGAGTTTCGAGCCGACGGCTCCGTCGCGGTCGAGCGTGGCCACGGCGAACAGCAGCCGCTCGCCGGGCGCGGCCGCACCGCGCAGATATGAATCCCACGACGAAATCCACGTCTCGTACATGTTGCTCACGCTGGTCAGGTAGCCGATAATCTCCGTATCGGAGTGCGTCGAACGGTAATCGGCCGGATATACCTTGCCGTAGACATCGTCCTGAGCCACCGAGTTGCCCACGACCTTCACTTCGAGCACGTTCTCGCCGTTGCGCGTTTTGTATGCCGGCTCCACGAGGTCGGCCCAGGGGACCTCGGTCGGGAGCTGCTCGTCGGTAATGGTGAATACTTCCGAGCGGGAAATCTTCGTACATGGCTTCACGGTGTTTGTCGCCTCGTCGTACTCCACGCCCATCACGGCGAAGAAATAACGGCTGCCCACGACGTGTCCGGCCAATCCCGTGTCGGACACGGGGCCAAGGTAGAAGAACTCGGCGCCCAGAGCACCGTCCAGCGAACCGCAGATGGCGAGCATCTGGTTCGAGACCTTGACAATCTGCTCGGAGAAGTCGTAGTCGGTCAGTCCGTCCTCGGTGACGTATTTCTCGTCGACGAGAATGTCGGTATAGAGCATCAGCGGATCGCGCGGCTTGAACGAGAACTGTATGCCGTCGGCCGACGTTATGCCCAGCTCGATGTCGAACATATCGCCCGGCAGTTCGCCGCTCGGGTCATACGGCGTGACGACCTCGCACAATCCCGGCGCGGAGTCGGAGAACTCCTCGCTGCCCGGAGCCGGGCAGGCCGTGACCGACACGGCGTATGCTGTCTGAGGCGTCAGGCCGCCGACCGAGAGCGTTCTCGGCTCCAAGCGGTAGGCCTCGACGGTCGCTTCGTGCACGACCTTCGCGGTCGCCTTTTCGGTCACTTCGCAGGCGTAGCAGACGGCATGCTCGACTGGCTGCCACTCCACACTGAACGAGTCGGGCCTCACCGAATCCTCGACCACAACGACAGCCGGAGAGTCAAGGGGTGGGGTCGAGACCAGCACGCCCGAATCATCACCGCAGGCCGCCAACGCAGTCACGGCCGTAAACATCAAGCACAACAGGCGGAAATGTTTCATAATCAAAATCTGTTTTTCATTAAAAATTAAACGGATAGCCGGGCGCCGAAACCGGCGTGCCGCAAGAGATGCCGGAAAACTTCGCTCCCTCCGCTCGCTCTTCACACCGCATTCCGTCCCGACGCTGCAAGATAGCACTTTTTATCAACAAATCCGCACCGGCAGTCCGAAAAAAGTATTCCGTCACGTCCGCCGGCTCTCCGAGGCACGAGGTCGCAGCAGCGCGGCACGAAAACGCAGACGCCGGCACGACACGAAAACGCCGCCGGTCTCGGTGACCGGCGGCGTTCAATCGGGTAAGCGCATGGCCGAACATCGTCGGCCGCACGCTGCCCGGCGTGGCTGTTAGTATCCGAACATCTCCGACTGCGAGACAATCTGCACGGGGCCGAGCGTTTTCAGATAGTCCATGTCGATATCCTTCAAGTCGCCGAGCACGCAATATACGTACTTGCGGTTCTTGATCCACTCCTGCTGGAATGCCTTGACATCCTCGATGGTCATGTTCTGCACCTTCTCGTAGACTCCCTTATCGCGGTCGAAGTCTACGCCCTTGCCCAGAGCCGAGATGTAAGCCCAGAGCACTTGCTCCTTAATCGTGCGCTGCGTGGCGAGGTTGCCCAGCAGCTGCTGCTTGGCCAGCTCGAATGCCGCCTCCGACTCGGGCATGTTCTCGATAATCTCGTCGAACGCCTCGATTGCGGTGCGCATCTTGTCGTTCTGCGTGGCGATGAATGCCATGTAGGTGTACGGGTCGTCGGCATGCGAACGGGTGCCCAGCACGGCATATGCCGAGTAGGCCAGCGCACGCGCCTCGCGCATCTCCTGGAATACGATTGCGTTCATGCCGCCGCCGAAGTAGGAGTTGTAGAGCTCGATAACGGCGTCGTTGTCGGTCGAGAACGTGCGGTCGAGCGTGGTGTGCTGCGTGTAGTATATCTGCTTGGCGTCGTACTGTGCGGCGAAGACCTTGCTCTCGGGCGTAGGCAGCGGATAATAAACCGTCTTCTCTACGGGCTGCAACTCCTCGGCCACGTGGTGGGTCTTGTCGAGCTCGGCCACCAGAGCCTTCTCCGACAGCGGGCCGTAGTACATCACGCGGTGCGCGAGGTTCGGAAGATTCTTGATGCGGCCGATGAGCTCGTCGGAGGTCAGGGCGGCCAGCTGCGCGTCGGTGAGCGTCGTCGCCGCCACCTCCTCGGGGCCGTATGTCGCGAACGTGCGCAGAGCGGAGAAGTTGGCGCTCTGGTTGAGCTTGCTGTCGTTGCGCTCCTTCACGATGTCGCGTTTGAGCTCGGCGAGAATCTCGTCGTCGCCTTGCAGATTGGCCATATACTCCTCGGCCAGCGCAAGTGCGCGCTCCATGTTTTCACCCAGACCCGAAACCACTACGTAGACGCGCTCGGGAGCGACCGACATGCCGAACGAACATGCCAGCGAGTAGAACTCGCTCTGAATCTCCTGCAACGACTTGGAGTCGGTGCCCAGAAGGTCGATGTAGGTGGTGGCGATATCCATCGCGGGGTCGTCGTTCGAACCGAAATCGTAGAGATAAATCATCGTGAAGAGGTCGTTGGTCTCGTTCTTCTTGTAGAGAACCTCGACGTCGCGGCCGCTCATTCTGGTAATCGACATATCCTTCTCGAAGTCGACGAATACGGGGGCGATAGGCTCGACCTCGCTCTGCTGAATCTCGACGAGGAAGTCGCTCGTGCAGTCGCGGTTGGTCACGATGGGCGTAATGGCAGGTTTGTCGATTTTCTTCTGGTCCTTATCCTCGCCCATGCGCTTGTAGAGCACCACGTAGTTGTCGTCGCCGAGGGTCTTGTTGGCCCACGCCACGACATCCTCCTTGGTGATTCTGCCCAGACGGTCGAGCGACGTCACCTCGTCGGCCCAGTCGGTGCCGTTGATGAACGAGTCGACGAACGCCATGGCGCGGCCGCGGTTCGAATCGAGCGTGCGCATCTGGCCGAGCTTGTAGTTCGAAATGGTCGACGAAAGAAGCTCCTCGTCGAACTCGCCGTTGCGGAGCTTGGCGATTTCGCCCAGAATCAAATCCTTGACCTCGTCGAGCGACTGTCCCTCCTTGGGGTATCCCGCAGCGACGATACCGCCGCGGTCGGGCATCATCAGGTCGAACGCGCCGGCATAGAGAATCTTCTGCTGCTGCGCGAGGTCGACGTCGATAAGGCCGCACTTGCCGTTCGAGAGTATCGAGCCTACGAGCGACGCCATCTCGGCATCGTCGGTGGCCGCACCGCCCTCGGTGCGCCAGCCGATATAGACGAACTCGGCCTCGTTGCCGAACACCTCCTTGGTCGCGGGAGCGGTCAGCGCCTGCTCGGCGGGAGCCGAGAACTCGGGAATCTCGGGATTGGGCGCCAGAGAGCCGAAGTACTTGTCGATGATGGCGATTGTCTTCTCGGGGTCGAAGTCGCCCGACAGACAGATTGCCATGTTGTTGGGCACGTAGTAGGTCTTGTAGTAGTTCTTGATGTTGGTAATCGACGGATTTTTCAGGTGGTCCTGGAATCCGAGCACCGTGTGCTGGCCGTAGGGATGATTCGGGAACAACAGCTCCATCAGACCGTAGTAAGCCTTGTTGCCGTCGCGCGTCAGCGACATGTTGTACTCCTCGTAGACGGTTTCGAGCTCGGTGTGGAAACCGCGGATGACGCTGTTCGCGAAGCGGTCGGACTGAATCTTCGCCCAGTTCTCCACCTGATTCGAGGGGATGTTCTCGGTGTACACCGTCTCGTCGAACGACGTCCACGCATTGGTTCCCGAAGCGCCGATTGCCGCCATGAGCTTGTCGTACTCATTGGGGATGGCCAGTTTGGCGGCCTCCTGCGACACGGAGTCGATTTGCGCATAGAGAGCCTTGCGCTCCGCGGGGTCGGTCTTCGTGCGGTAGATCTCGAACAGACGCTCGATCTCGTCGAGCATGGGCTTCTCGGCAGCGTAGTCCTGCGTACCGAACGACTCGGTACCCTTGAACATCAGGTGCTCGAAGTAGTGCGCCAGACCCGTCGTCTCGATCGGGTCGTTCTTGGCACCGACCTTCACGGCGATGAACGTCTGAATGCGCGGCTCCTCCTTGTTGACTGTCATGTAGACTTTCAGTCCGTTGTCCAGAGTGTAGATGCGGGTTTTGAGCGGATCGCCCGAAACCTTCTCGTACTTGTACTTCGAACAACCTGCGGCCAGCAATGCTACGACTACCGCCGCCAGAGTTAAAAATTTCTTCATTGTTCCGATATTTAAAAAAGTTGTGTTTCAAAACAGCGACACCGTCCAATCCCGGAATACGGGCCAGATGTCGCACCACACGGCCGCCGCAATCCACAGCGCCGCCGCGAGTTTCACTCCCGTGCCGACCACGAACGAGAGGAACGAGCCGAAGCCCACTCTCATCGCCCGCGCCGTATCGCGGCCGTCGTGCAGCAGTTCGCCTGCGACAGCGCCGACGAACGGACCGAACACGACGCCGGGCAGATTGAAAAATATCATGCCGACAATCATCCCGACCGTGGCGCCCGTCACGCCGGCACGCGAACCGCCGAACCTGCGGGCCATGTATCCCGGCAGCAGGTAGTCGGCGACGGACACGGCTGCTGTCGCCGCCGCGAGCAGGCACATCTGCGCCGCCGACAGTTCGGAGAACGAACATCCCCATGCGCAGAGCAGTCCGGCATAGCACAACGCCGGGCCGGGAATGACTGGGACGACACATCCCACGATTCCCGCGATGACGAGCAGAATCGCCGATATCGACAGCAGTATATCCATATTCAAGTACCCTAACTACGGCAAAACTACGATTAAAACGCCGTATTTCCAAATCATTCCGCCACAAAATAGCCGTATCCGCCGATAATAATGCAACGTTCGGGCGGGCTGAAAGTCAAATCGGCGCACGCAAAAACCGCGTCCCGAAACCATCGTCCCGGGGCGCGGCACCGATTAACCTATGATGAGAAAATTCACTCGGCCTTGGACACTGAGAACTTCGACGACTTCTTGTCGTAGACGACATCCGCATCTCCGGGACGGCCCTCTTCGATATTCTCGCGAATCATGCGCTCGGCCTGCACCGTATCGCCGTCGATGACCACGTTCGTGCGGGTGAGCAGATGCTCTTTGAGTCCGCGCCCGCCTATGATGCTCTCGCCGCGCAGCTCATACGCGGCCGTCACAGCGCATGCCACGATGGCAATCAGCCACAGCATGAACATGACGAGAATGGATTTGGCTCCCGGCTTGCGGGATGCGATAAGACACATGAGCACGTATATGAGCATCATTACCGGCACCAGCGCCACCGAGATTCCGAGGCACGACACCAGCGCGCTCTCCTGACCGTTGAACACGTCGCCGTAGCCGCGTATCGACACGACGATTATGCCCACTATCAGCGCGCAGGCGCTGAGAATCAAGCCGAAGACAATCAGTCCGGCGAATATTTTGAGCAGAATCAGCACTATCTGGCCGAACACCGTCACGACATTCGCCACTACGGGTTTTGCGGCGCTGTCGGCATCGGAGCTCTCCACGGTGGTTTCGCGTATCGAACGGGCCGTTATCGCCTCGCCGTTCATTTCGAGTTTCTGGCGGGCGCTGCGCGCCACGGGCACGGCGAACCACATGAGAATGTAACCCACCACGAACATTCCGAACAGATTTCCGAACCACGAGCTCATCATCCACGAACCGGGCAGCACACCCGACACCATAGTCAGCAACAGCGGCAGCAGCAGCACCATGCGCACCCACACGGGGTCGGTGTCGAAATACTTCGCCAGACCGGCGCACACGCCGCCCAGCTTGGCGCTCTCCGCATCGCGGTACAGACGGCGCGGGATGCGCGGCTCGGCAGTCTTCGGCTCGCCCTCGTCCGACGACTCGGATATGTCGGCGGCAGAGCCCATCTGCCGGATTATGTTATCTATCAACGGCTTCTCGACCACCCCCTCGCCGCTCATGGTCGAGAGTATCAGCTCGGCGATGCGGGCTTCGATGTCGGCTATTATCTCCTCGCCGTCCTTCGAGCTGCCGTACGAGCTGCGAAGCGATTCGATGTATGCGTTCAGTGTCTGATAGGCATCGACGTCCATGGTGAAGGCCACGCCCGAGAGACTGCATTTCTTTACGTCTTTCATGTTTTTCTACGATTTATCGGTTAGAGACTCTACTCGCACGATATCTTGCTCGCGCCGCTGCAATGCCACCCGTCTATTCGGCAATCCCCGGAATATTCGATTTTCGACGCTCCCGAGGCCGAGACATCGAGCGCACCCGAGCAGTCGGCCGAGACTTTCGAAGCACCTGCCGCCGACACCGTACAGTCGACGGTCCGCAGCTCCGACGCCGCAATTTTCGACGCGCCGGCCGCACACAGCACAGCTTCGACCGCCGCACCCTTCAACTCTATCTTGGAGGCTCCCGCAGCGGTCATGTCCACGCTCGCGGCTTCGACCTCGGCCGTGAGCTTGGAGGCTCCGGCCGCCTTTGCGTCGAGCCGTCCGTCGGAGAATTCGAGTTCGACGGACGATGCGGCCGTAGCCCTGACGTCGCACCGGCGCGCCACGACTTCGGCCTCGATTTTCGACGCCGCCGACGCATCTATGCACACCTCGTCGGCACGGATTACCGCCTGCGACTCTATGCGTCCCGCAGAACGGGCTTCGAGCGAACGCAAACCGTCATGCCACGGAACGAACACCTCGACGGTGCACTTCTCCACCTTTTTCAGGCCGCTGTCCAACGAGGCGATCAGAATGCCGTCGCGCACCTTGATATCGACATATTCGAGTATGTTGTCGTCGGCCCTCAGAATCACGTCCGGCGAGTCGCCGTCGGTCACTATTACCTTCACCATGCGCTCGGCGCGCACGCCCTCGTATTCGAACGCCCCCAGGTTGTGGGTCTCGATGTCGCCGCTGCCGCGAAACCCGGGCTTCGGCTTGCCTACGATGTTCTCCAAACACCCCGTATTCACCAGCATCGCTGCCAAAGCAGCTATCAATACAGACATTTTTTTCATTGTTTTCAATCAGTTTTCGTTTTCATTGCTCTCTTCGCGCCGTCCGTGACGGATTATGCCTATCTGCTCCACGAGTTCGTCCCACGCATCGTCGAATACGGCCAGATACTCGGCACCGCGCTCGGTCAGCATGTAGTACTTTCGCGGCGGGCCCTGCGGCGACTCCTCCCACCGATAGGTCAGATAGCCCGCATTTTTCAGACGTGTGAGTATCGGGTACAGCGTGCCTTCGACCACTATCATGCTCGCCTGTTTCAACTCGGCGATTATCTTCGGAGCATAGGAATCCTCGCGGGAAAGTATTGCGAGGATGCAGTACTCCAAAATTCCTTTGCGCATCTGCGCCTTTACGTTCTCCTCATTCATATACTGATGATTTTAGTTTCACAATCGGTTGTTTCCGCCCGAGGGGCGCTTGACCGGCTCTTCGGGAATGACTATCCACAATATGACATAGACCCATATCGACAATCCTCCGAGCAGAATCATAACCAGCGTCAGCAGGCGCAGCACCGTGGCGTCGGCACCGATGAACGCGGCAATACCGCCGCAGACTCCGGCAATGGAGCGGTTGGTGCGCGAACGGTAGAGTTTCGCACGCTGAGGTTCCCGGCTCTGCTCCTCGGCCGAGGCCGCACGGCTCTCGCCGAAATCGGAGGGACGCCCCATTCGCGACATTGCCTCGCGCACCATGGCGAGCGTCACGACCAGCATCGGCGATGAAATCCGCTCCCTGAAAATCTCGGCCATACCGCGCTCGATATCGTCCAGCGTCTCCGTGTCGCCTTCGGGCAGACGCGACGCTATGTCGTCGAGATAGGTGCGAAGCGCTCCGTAAGCATCCTCGTCCATGGTGAACGCCTGGGAGCCGATGTTTACATTTACTGTCTCTTTCATATCTTGAATTTTTTCGGTTATTTAGCAGACCATATTATTTTCACATTGCAAATATAAGAACATTTTTATTACTATGCAATACAAAGTACTAATTTTCTCGATTTTTTTATCGTTATTTTCCGATACATATATATAAACAGCCGGCGCGCGCCTCGAAATGCGAGTAGAACAGCGCGCGCAAAAAAGAAAATCCGCCTTGCGAACGGCGGATTTGCAAACATATGTCCTGGCACGGCAGCGCATCGGAGACACAGGCCGGCGCACGGCAAGAAAAGGCCTCCGGACAGCACCGGCACCGCTCTACTCGACCGGCTCCACCGGGACGGCCGTCACGCGCTCGTAGGCCGCCAGGGCCACGGCATAGTTGTAACGCGCCGTTATGGAGTTGGTATATAGCTGAATCCAGCTGAGCTGGGCCTGCATCACATCGAGAATCGTCGCAAGGCCCTCGTTGTAGGAGTAGGTACCCAGCGCAAGGTTCTCCCCGGCTATGCGCAGGCTGCGCGTGGTCGAGGCCACCTGTGCCCCGCTCTCGACGAGCGTCGTCCAGCCGTTCATCTCCTCGCGCACCACGTCGTCGTGCATCCGCGCGGCCTGCCACTCGGCGCGTTCGTAGGCGGCGCGTGCCGCGGCCGTGGCCCGGCGCCGTTCGCCGCCGTGGAAAATCGGCACGCCCAGCTCGACGAATACCGAGCCGTCGACCTGCGTGCGCCCCGTGACATTCGGCGACAGGGGACGCCACGCTCCGCCCACGCCGGCCCTGAGCTGCGGATTGTAGGCCGCACGAGCCGCACCGATTCCCTCGCGGGCCGACCGAGCCGCCAGACGCACCGCCGCAAGGTCGGAGCGCCGCACCAGCACCTCGTCGAGCGCCACGCGCCCCGGCATGGGCAGCGAATCGAGAATCGTCTGCGCGAGGTCGACCTCCGATTGGGCGTCGACACCGCGCAGGATGTTGAAATTGTGGAGCGCCACTTCGTAGTTCTGTTCGGCGGTCACCATTCCGTACTCCGCTTCGCTCATGCGGGCCTCTATCATCAGCACGTCGCCCTTGGCTATGTACCCCTCGGCGAACCGCTCGTCGACGATGCGCTGCAACGACGCGATAATCGCCACGTATTCGCGCATCGCGTCGCGGTAGCGCTCCATGGCCGAGAGATTCCAGTAGGCGTAGTCGGCGGCGTAGCGCACGTCGATGGCCGCGAACTCCTCGTCGCATAGCGCGATGTCGTAGGAGAGCTCCGCGCGGCGGACCGCACGTCGCACCGACCCGCCGCCGTAGATGAGCTGCACCACGCGCGGCTGCACGGCGAACGACCACGCCCGCACGCCCGACGTGCGACGGAAGGCGTAGGCGAAGTCGCCGTCGAGCCTCAACTCCGGGAGATATCCCGTGCGGGCCTTGCCGAGCTCCTCGGCCGCCTCGCGGCTCGCAGCCTGCGCGATGCGCAGCTGTCGGCTGTATGACGCCACGTCGCGACGGTAGTCGTCGAGCGTGACCTGCGCATGCGCCGCCGACAGCGAGCATGCGGCGAGTATAATGAGTGTCAATCGCATGGTCAATCGTTTTTGCGTATGTCGTATAGCACGGCGTAGACGACCGGCAGCACCAGCACCGTAAGAAGCGCCGCGACCAGCAATCCGCCCATGATGGTAGCGGCCATGCCGCCGAACAGCGAGTCGAAGAGCAGCGGCGTCATGCCGACCACGGTCGTGCCCGAAGCCATCGCCACGGGGATTATGCGGTCGTGCGTCGCATGCAGCAGAGCATCGTAGGGCGTGCTTCCGGCCGCCCTTTCGGCACGTATGCTCTCGACAAGCACCACGCCGTTCTTGACGTTCATTCAAACCAAACCCAGCAGTCCCAGCATCGAA
>CAMWIG010000062.1 GCA_947174295.1 uncultured Alistipes sp.
ATGCCGCACGGCTTGTGCCGCAGACGAAGAAGCAATTTTGAATTTTGAATTCTTAATTTTGAATTTAATTTGGCTGCGCCGAAGATACTCCGTCTCGGCAATGCTCAAATAAATTTGGCATTGCCCTCGACTTATCGTATCTTTGCCCGTCCGGCGGCGCAATCGCCGCACGCAACAAACGCAAACAATGAGCCCTCTGTCGATAATACTGACCGTCGTCGCATACATCGCCGCACTGTTCTGCGTGGCTTGGTTCTCGGGCCGCAAGGCCGACAACGCCGGATTCTTCACCGGCAACCGCCGCACCTCGTGGTGGCTGGCCGCCCTCGCCATGATAGGCGCCGCCATGTCGGGCGTGACGTTCATATCCGTACCCGGTTCCGTCGCTCGGGACTCGTTCTCCTACATGCAGATGGTCGCGGGCTTCACCGTGGGGCAGATGGTCGTTGCGTTCGTGCTCATACCGATGTTCTACCGGCTGCGCGTCGTGTCGCTCTACGAATATCTCGACGGCCGTTTCGGCATAGCCTCGCACCGCACCGGCGCGTGGTTTTTCTTCATATCGAAAATGCTGGGCGCCGCACTGAAAATATACGTCGTCTGCACGGTCATGCAGCTGCTCGTCTTCGACGCATACGGTCTGCCGCTGTGGGCGAATGCCGCAGCCACGATGGCCCTCGTGTGGGCCTACACCCGCCGCGGAGGCGTCAAGTCGCTCGTGTGGACCGATACGCTGCACACGCTTTGTCTGGTGGCGAGCATCGTTCTGTGCATCGTATTCATCATGCGGGCGATGGGCTTCACAGCAGCCGGCGCTGCCGGTGCCGTGGCGGAGAGTCCCTATTCGAAGATGCTCTTTTTCGACGACCCGTCGTCGGCCCGCTACTTCTGGAAAATGTTCGCGGCGGGCGTATTCTCGCTCATAGCCATGACCGGGCTCGACCAAGACATGATGCAGCGCAACCTCAGCTGCCGCTCGCCGCGCGATTCGCAGATAAACATCGTGATAACGGCCGTGTGCCAAATCGTCGTAATATTTCTGTTCCTCACCCTCGGCGCACTGCTCTACCTCTATGCCGAGAGCCGCGGCATGGCCCTGCCGGCGAAAAGCGACCACGTATTCCCGCTCATCGCGGTCGAAGGAGGACTTCCCGCAGCCGCAGGCGTGATGTTCGTTCTCGGACTCGTAGCCAGCACATGGTCGGCGGCAGGCTCGGCGCTCACGGCACTCACCACGTCGTTCACCTTCGACGTGCTGCAAGGCTCGCGGGGAATGGACGAACGGCGTCTGGCTCGCCGGCGCAAGAGGGTGCATGCCGCGATGGCCGTCGCGATGTGCGGAATCGTACTGCTCGTCGAGCGGCTGAGCGACGACAGCGTCATAAATCTGATTTTCAAAATCGTCTCCTACACTTACGGCCCGATTCTGGGAATGTTCTGCTTCGGGATGTTCTCCCGCCGCGCCATACGCGACCGCTGGATGCCGGCCATAGCCGTCGCCGCACCGCTGCTGAGCGCTCTGCTGCAACGCACGGCCGCCGACATGTTCGGCTACCAGATAGGATTCGAGCTGCTGCTCTACAACGCGGCATTCACAATCGTCGGAATGTACATATCCGGTATCGGAAAAGATGAAAAATAGACTCTCATACATATTCATGGCCCTGCTTCTCGCATGCGCGGTGCAGGCACAGGCACAAAAGACGCTGCCGAGGCGTTCGCGCGACTCGATAGCCCACACGCTCTCACGCATGCTCGACCGCGAGGTGAAAGGCGCGGCGACACGCGTCGCCGCTTCGGCGGTAAAGGGCCGCAAAGTGGAAATACGCATGTCGGAGGCCATGGGCTACTACCCTTTCCGCCCGGAGAGCGTGGAGGCCATATACGACTCCGTCCGCGCGGCACTGCCCTACTCGTTGCAGGGGCATGAAATCGCCGTCTATGTATCCGGCCGGCGCATCGAGGAGCTGATTCCGCAGGCTTTCCGACCGCACGACCGCTCGCCGCGCTTCACCTACGACAACCGCACGCCTCTGGTACGCCGCACCGGGGCTCTGGTCACTCCGCGACGCGGACTCGCAGGCCGCCACATAGCTCTCTGGCACAGCCACGGCCGATACTTCGACCAGCGCGAGGGCGTATGGCGCTGGCAGCGGATACCCGTCTGGCAGACATGCGAAGACGTGCTCACGCGCAGCTTCGTACTGCAATACCTCGCGCCGATGCTCGAAAATGCCGGCGCTTACGTCATGATGCCGCACGAACGCGACATGCGACCCGAAGAGATTATAGCCGACAACGACCCGGGCATCGACTCGGGCGGGTCTTACAGCGAGACGGCAGGCGACATGCAGTGGAGGGATGCGGGAACGGGGTTCGCGCACCTGCATGAGTTCTACACCTCGGAGAATCCCTTCACAGAGGGCACGGCCCGCTCGGTGCAGACCACAACCGGCGGTGCGGAGAGTCGCGCCGTGTGGAGCGCCGACATACCGCGCACGGGCGACTATGCGGTCTACGTATCCTACAAAACCGTCAAGAACAGCACCGACGACGCCCGGTACACGGTGCGTCATGCCGGCGGCGAAACCGAGTTCGTCGTCAACCAGACCATGGGCGGCGGAACATGGGTATATCTCGGCACGTTCCGATTCGATGCCGGGCTGAACGATGAGGCCGTGTCGCTCAGCAACGCGTCGGCGCGCAAGGGTCGCACGGTGACGGCCGACGCCGTGAAAATCGGAGGCGGCACAGGCAACGTCGCCCGTGCGCTGAGCGACTCGCTGCGTCTGCCGGGCGTCGAATACTGGGCCGAAACGAGCGGCAACCTCCGCGCGGCCGAGGGTGCACGCTACTGGTTGCAGTGGGCCGGTTTTCCCGAGCAGGTATATTCGAAGTTCGCAGGCGGCGACGATTACAAGGACGACTACACCTCGCGTGCGCACTGGGTCAACGCCCTGGCCGGCGGTTCGGAAATGCGCCCGAAGAAGGAGGGGCTGCGCATACCGGTGGACATGGCGCTGGCATTCCATACCGACGCCGGAGTGCGCGACGGCGAGACAGTCGGGACACTCGGCATATACTCCACCTCCGAGAGCCGCGGACGGTTCGCCGGCGGCGTGGACCGCTACCGCTCGCGCGACCTGACGGATATCGTCATGACGCAAATCGTCGGCGACATGCGCGCCACGGTGTCGCCGGCATGGAACCGACGCGGAATGTGGAACAAACGCTACTACGAGGCGCGCATACCCGACGTGCCCACGATGCTGCTCGAACTGCTCTCGCACCAGAATTTCGAAGACATGCGTCTGGCCTCCGACCCCGAAGCGAGGTTCATCGTCTGCCGCGCCATATACAAAGGTATTCTGCGCTATCTGGCATCGCAGTACGGCACGCCGTACGTGGTGCAGCCGCTGCCGGTCGCCGATTTCAGCGCGACGCCCGACGAGAGCGGCAACAGCGCGACACTCCGCTGGTCGCCGCGCACCGACCCGCTCGAAGAGACGGCCGCGCCCGACTTCTACATTCTCTACACGCGAGTCGACGGCGGAGCGTTCGACGCCGGCCGCACGGTAGAGAGCACGGAGTGCCGCGTCGAAATCGAACCGGGACGACAGTACGACTTCCGCATAACGGCCGCGAACGACGGCGGCGAAAGTTTTCCGAGCGAAACACTGTCGGCAGCGATAGTTCCCGCTGCCAAGGGCCGCATGCTCGCAATCAACGGCTTCGACCGCGTATCGCCGCCCTACATAGAGGCCACGGACTCGCTGGCCGGATTCCGCAACTCGTTCGACAGCGGCGCGGCATACATCTGCGACGCCTCCTACCTCGGCGCCCAGCGCGAATACCGCCGCTCGCAGGCCGGAGCCAGGGACGAAGGCGCACAGCTCGGAGCGAGCGACTGCGACATGCAGGCGACACTGGTCGCAGGAAACACGTTCGACTATCCGTCGCGACACTGCGCGGCGGCGCTCGCTGCCGGTTACACGTTCGGTTCGGCGTCGCACGGTGCGGTCGGGCACGGAGAGGTGAGTCCGGCAGGCTATGATGTCGTCGATGTCATACTCGGCAAGCAGCGCACAACGGCCCCGCGTCACGACGGCGAGGCCCCGCGATTCCGCGCATTCGGCCCCGCACTGCAAGCCGTGCTGCGCGAATATGCGGCCGGCGGAGGTTCGCTTCTCATATCGGGATGTTACGCAGTCAGCGACCTGCTCGACGATGCGTATTCTACCGTCGACGACCGTCGATTCGCCGCCGAAGTCCTGCACTGCCGTGCGGCGGTACCGTACAGCGGACGCAACACCGTGAAAAGCGCCGTTTCGAAAGCCGGATTCTCGCGAGGAGAGTACGTCTACCTCACCGCAGCGTCGGAAGACAACTATGCGATAGAGTCGGTCGACTCGCCGTCGCCGGCCGACAGACAATCGTTCGTCGTCATGCGCTATGCGGCGAACAACCGCCCGGCAGCCGTAGGCTACGAGGGCGAATGCCGCACGCTCGTATTCGGATTTCCGATAGAGGCTGCCGGCGACGAATCCCTCGCACGGATAATGAAGGAGAGTCTGAAATTCCTACACGAATAAAATACGATTAATCATGTCACTCGAACAACAAGTATCGAAAGGTATCATGGAGGCCATGAAGGCCAAGGACACCGCACGTCTGAGCGCACTGCGCAACATCAAGAAGTATATCATCGAGGCCAAAACGGCTGCTGCGGGAATCACCGAACTGCCCGATGCCGACGTGGTGAAAATCATCTCGAAACTGGCCAAGCAGGGCAGCGACTCCGCAGCGCTGTACACGCAGCAGAACCGTCAGGATTTGGCCGACGAGGAGCTGGCGCAGGTCGCCGTCATGCAGGAGTTCCTGCCACGGCAGCTATCGGCCGAGGAGCTGACAGAGGCCGTCCGCGCCATAATCGCCGAGACGGGCGCCGTCTCGATGAAGGAGATGGGCAAGGTCATGGGCGTAGCATCGAAGCGTCTGGCCGGCCAGGCCGACGGCAAGGATATATCGGCCAAAGTCCGCGAGCTGCTCGCATAGACGACATACGAACAAATGGAGATTCTGCACGCTCTCTACCGCAACGTCCGCACGATAGCCATGCCCTCCGGCATGGTTATCGGCGCGCTGCTGTGCCGGCCGATTGCGGCGCTCGACGCATGGTCGCACCACACGATAACGCCGGCACTGATATTCATGATGCTCTTCATCACGTTCTGCCGCGTAGAGCCGCGGCGCATGCACCTCGAACCGCTGCACGGCTGGCTGCTGCTGTTTCAGGTCGTAGTATCGCTCGGGGTCTACTTCCTGTTGGAGCCGCTGAACGTCATATTGGCGCAGGGCGCGATGATATGCGTACTCGCCCCGATAGCCATGGCGGCCGTAGTAATAGGCGGAATGCTCGGCGGCAGCATCACGACAATGGCCACGTACAGCCTGCTGTGCAACATGGCCATCGCCGTCATAGCTCCGGCCGTACTGTCGGTCGTGGGCAACGGCGAATGCTCGTTCTTCGAAATCTTCCGCCGCATCGTTCCGCTGCTCGTAGGCCCGTTCCTCGCGGCACAGCTGCTGCGCGCCGTGCTGCCCAAAATCGCGGAGTGGATAGGTGCGCACGGGCAGATTTCGTTCTATATGTGGCTGGCATCGCTGACGATAATAATCGGGCGAACCATGGTCTTCATCATGGAGTACCCCGACACCGACATCTACGTCGAAGCAGCCATGGCCGCAGTCGCCGGGGCGATATGCCTCTTGCAGTTCATTGTCGGACGCCGGCTCGGACGCCGCTACGGCGACGCCGTGGCGGGCGGACAGTCCCTCGGGCAGAAGAATACCGTACTCGCAATCTGGATGGCTCAATCGTTCATGAATCCACTCTCCTCGATCGCCCCCACCGCCTACATAATATGGCAGAATATTGTCAACTCCTATCAGATATACAAGCACGACCGATTAAAAGCGGAAAAATAAAGAATATGAACTGGTTTATACTGATTATAGCGGGATTGTTCGAATCAGGATTCGCGTTCTGTCTCGGCAAGGCAAAAGCGACTGTCGGCACGGAACATCATCTGTGGATAGCAGGATTCATAGTCTCGCTGACGCTGAGCATGGTGCTCCTGGCAAAGGCCGTACAGACTCTGCCGATAGGTACGGCATACCCCGTATGGACCGGCATAGGTGCCGTGGGAACTGTCGTGCTCGGCATTCTGTTTCTCGACGAACCGGCATCGTTCGCGCGCATATTTTTCATCGTAATTCTCATTGCGGCCGTCATCGGGCTGAAAGCGGTCGACTGATATAATAAAATAATTTCGACATGTTCAGAGAGATGCGCCGCAAACGGCAACAGCTGACCAGGCTGGAATGCGAAACGATTCTGCACGACGCGACATCGGGCGTACTTGCACTCGCAGGCGACGACGGCTACCCATACGCGGTACCCGTAAGTTTCGTGTACGGCGAGGGCCGGCTGTATTTCCACAGTGCACTGAAAGGCCACAAAATCGACGCCATACGGCAGAGCGACAAGGCTTCATTCTGCGTCATCGACCGCGACGACATAGTCGCCGAGGAGTACACGACATATTTTCGCAGCGTCATCGCATTCGGGCGGATACGCATAATCGAAAGCCGTGCGGCAAAACGTGCGGCAATAGAACTTCTGGCCGCAAAATACTCGCCCGAGCATCCGAAAGGCCGCGAACGAGAGATAAACAGCGGCTTCGACGGATTGTGCATGATAGAGTTCGAAATCGAACATCTGACCGGGAAGCAGGCCATAGAACTCGTACACGACAGAGAGTAACGTGCGCCTTCGCACGACGCAAGCCCCGGCACGACCGAATGTCGTGCCGGGGGCTTGCATCGTATCGGAGTCATCATCGGCCGCCCTGGCGAATAATGTCGCGCAGACGGGTGTTGAAGCTCTCGGCGCGCAGAAGCTTTTCGAGCGTCAGGTGCATGCGGTAGCGCCAGTAGTGGCGCGAGTTTGCCGGGATGTTGATGCGCTCCTCGGCGGGATTCTCGCGACGCAGCTCGCCGTCGATCGAGAGCCAGTCCTGCAACGGCAGCACGGCGAGCATCGCGGGCGACTCGACGTGCATGTCGACTATGCGCTCGCACACCCACGGCTCGCAGAACCACGGCGCCTCACCTCCGGCGTGCAGCATGTCGTTGTAGAAGTGCTGAGTTTTCTCGCGATCCTCCTCCCACCATGCGCGGATGGGCGTCATGTCGTGTGTCGAGGTCGTGCAGACCGACAGATAGGGATACGACCACGTATCGCCGAACTCGCGCGACGGGTCTTTGGGCATGCGCTGTATTTCGAGCGACAGAATCTGCTGACTCGCCATGACGGCAGGCACGCAGTGGGGAATCATGCCGAGATCCTCGCCGCATACGAGCATGCGAGTGGCGGAGATGAGCGGCGGCAGTTTCTTCATGGCCTCCTCGCGCCAGAAATCGTCGTGACGGCGGTAGAAGAAGTCGTCGTAGAGCCGGTCGAACGCACGGCGCTCGCCGTCGGACATGGCCTTGTAGCTGTAAGTGAACTGCGCCGAGATGCGCGGATGATAGTGCCCGCGCTTGACGGGGTCTTCGACGAAGAGCACCTCGTCGAGAAGGCCCATCAGACCGTCGCGGATGCGCAGCGAGCGCTCGTCGCTCTTTCCGGCGAACAGCTCGGCGATACGCTGCTGCGTCGACACACCGGGGCGCAGTATGCAGCGTCCGAAATCCGTCTCATCAAGGTAATCGCGCTTGACCTCGGCGGCATATTCGCCGAAGAAGTCGCCGAGCATGCAGTCGTACACGCAAGGTTCGGCGTGGCGCTCGCGGCTGAACCAGAAGCCGTAGCCGCGCAATTCGTCGACAGTATACGGCAGAGCCGGATTGAAGTGCCCCAGCAGGCCGTGCACGGCATCGCACGGAATCTCCCAGATGCGGAAGAATCCCAGAATATGGTCGATGCGGTAGGCATCGAAGTACTCGGCCATCTTGCGGAAGCGGGCCTGCCACCAGGCGTAGCCGTCCTCGGCCATCTTCGCCCAGTTGTAGGTCGGGAATCCCCAATTCTGTCCAAGAACCGAGAAGTCGTCGGGCGGAGCTCCGGCCTGACAGTCCATATTGAAGAGGTCGGGATTCAGCCATGCGTCGGCACTCGTGCGGCTTATGCCGATCGGGATGTCGCCTTTGAGAACCACGCCGCGGCTGTGGGCATAGTTGCGCACCCGGGTAATCTGACGGTGCAGGTGGTACTGCACGAAGTAGTTGAACGCCGCGTCGGCATGGTGCGCCGACCCTTCGGCGACGTATTCGCCGATGCGTGCGGCGTCGTAGCGCGCATACTCGCCCCACTCGGCGAACTCGGGCGTGCCGAACTCGTCGCGCAGAGCGCAGAATGCCGCGTAGGGCACGAGCCACTCGCGGTTGGCATCGAAGAACTCCTTGAACTCAGGCTCGGCGAACGTCGCAGCGCCCTCGGCATCGAAGAGCTCGCGCAGGAATGACCGTTTGGCATCGTTCACCCTCTCGTAGTCGATTTCCGGCAGTGCGTTGAGCTCGGCCGCCAGACGGTCGTAACGCTTCTGCGACGCTTTGCTCAGCTTGCCCACGGCCGGAATGTGCAGGAACTGCGGATGCAGCGCGAAGGTGGAGTTGGCATTATAAGGATAGGAGTCCTGCCACGTGCCGGTCATCGTGGTGTCGTTTATCGGCAGAATCTGAATCATCGTCTGCCCGGTCGCCACGGCCCAGTCGACCATGAGTTCGAGGTCGAGGAACTCGCCCACGCCGAAACTCTTCTCGGAGCGCAGAGCGAACACCGGAATGGCGACACCTGCTCCGCGCCACGCGGGCTGCGGGTCGGCGAAACGAAGCCCTGCGACGACCGCACACTCGCCCTTAGCCGGCGCAGCGCACTCGCAGCGGCGGTTGTCGCCGGCCTCCCAAGCCACCACGTCGCGGCTCTTGGCATCGAGAATCAGGAATTTGTATTCGAAAGGAAATTCAAGTTTCGACGCCTTCAACCCGATGCTCCACAGAGGAAACTCCGCATCGTTCATCACGACGGCCTCCGAGACATCCCAGTCGCCGAGAGCATCGCCCTGCCCCGCTACGGCCAGCACCTGACCGGGGCGCACCGCAGGAGCTGCGACGCTGAGCACGAGCGTATCCTTGGCCGGATGCACCTGCTTTTTCGCACGGCTCCCGCCGCGCGAGAAGATGCCGTCGGTAAACGCCGACGAGTAGAACGATTTGTCGGCGGGAATATCGGCCCAATGGTCGTGAACGCGGCAGCGCCGGACAGACGGGCTGACGGACAGACGGTGCGGTTCACCCCACTCGCGGCGGACGACGGCACCGTCCGACACCACGAGGTAGGAGTAACGCACCTCAGCGGCATCGTCCGGCAAATCGGCCTCGACGCTCCAACGCCCCGGAGCCGTGCAGGTCATGGGCAGCGCCCGCAGCTCGTCGCCGGCCCCGAGAGCTTCGGCGTCGCCGGCGATGCAGAGCGATTCGCCCCATGAGGTAAAGTATTCGACTGAGAAAACGGTTTTCATTGTCAGTTATGTTTTCGTTTTAGATTTCGCTTTATAACAAAGGTATGATTTTACGGCGAAATTTGCAACATAACGACCCGATGAACCCGACCAGCTGCACGACACACGCGACGAACGGCACTCTGCGGCCGTCAAACCGCACTGCGGCTACAACAGAATCGCACGCAGACGGCGGCAGCTCTCCTCCGGGTCGGAGGCCGAGAAGCGGAAAGGCACGATGCCGAAGCGAGCAGCGGCCTCGACATTTTCGGACCGATCGTCGATGAACATCGTCTCCGACCGCACGACACCGAATCGCGA
>CAMWIG010000063.1 GCA_947174295.1 uncultured Alistipes sp.
GTCGATATCCTCGTGGTACTCCGTACCGTAAATCGTGTTGTTGGTGGTTATGTGGAGATAGTCCAAATCCGCGGGAATGGCGAAGCCCTTGGGAATATAGCAGAAGTTGCGATCCTCCGACGTGGCCAGCACCTCGACCTCGCCGTAGCGCTTGGCCTCCTTTATGGCCTTCTTGGCCCACACGCCGGTGTTGACGTAACCGGCTTTCTTGCCGAGGAAATTCGCGGGCACCTCGAAGAACTGCGTGCTCGCACCGCCCCCGAGGAAGATGATTTTGTAGTTCTCGGGAATATCGAGCAATTCGCGGAACAGAGCGTCGGCAGTCGACATCACCGCATCGAAATCGGGCGTGCGATGGGAAATCGAAAGGATCGAGAGCCCCGAACCGTTAAAATCGAGAACGGCCTGCGCCGCCTTTTCCACGACCTCCTGAGGTAGAATCGAAGGTCCCGCGTTGAAATTGTGCTTTTTCATAATGCTTTGATATTTTTGTTATGCGGTTATGTTCCGAAAATCTTCTGTTAGTTTTATAACACAAATATACGATAAATAAAATAAAAAACGAATTTTTCGCCGAGAATTATTCGCGGCGCTGAATCGTCTTTGAGCTTTATTTTGTATTTTTGCAAAAATTTCGGACAAATGATAAAGTCAATGACAGGATTCGGCCGCGGCGAAGCATCGCTGCCGAACAAAAAGATAACGGTCGAAATCCGCTCGCTCAACTCCAAACAGCTCGACCTCTCGGTCAAAGTCCCCGCCATCTACCGGCAGTCGGAATACGACGTGCGCGACATGGTCGGCAAATCGTTGCAGAGAGGAAAGGTCGACGTGTTCGTCTCGGTGGAGAGTACGGCAGTCGAGACTTCGGCCCATATAAACAAGGATGCGTTCCGCGAATACCTCCGCCAGATGAACGATGCCCTCAACTATTCGGGCATCGACGCCGGCTACGACGCCATGCTTCCTGCCCTGATGCGCCTGCCGGACGTCGTATCGGCCGAAACAGCGCGCGTGAGCGAGGAGGAGACCGCAGCGCTCATGCAGGCCGTGCGCGACGCCGTGGCCCGAATCGACGCATTCCGCTCGCAGGAGGGCGCCATACTCATCGCCGACCTGCTGCACCGCGTCGACAAAATCGAGTCGTACAAGGAGCAGGTGGTCCCGTTCGAAAAGGCCCGCACCGACGCCATAAGAAATCGCATCGTCGAGCATATTTCGCAGCTCGGAGTCGACGTCGACCGCAACCGGCTGGAACAGGAGATGATATTCTACATCGAGAAGCTCGACATCACCGAGGAGAAGGTTCGTCTGTCGAACCACTGCCGCTACTTCCGCGAAGTGGCCGCCTCGGAAGACGGCGCAGGACGCAAACTCGGATTCATCGCACAGGAGATGGGCCGCGAAATCAACACGCTCGGCTCCAAATCCAACGAGTCGAACATGCAGATTCTGGTGGTGAAGATGAAGGACGAACTCGAAAAAATCAAGGAACAGGTACTCAACATTCTTTAAGACAATGGGTAAAGTCATCATATTCTCCGCCCCGAGCGGTTCCGGCAAAACCACGATAGTAAAGGCTCTGCTCGAAGTATTCCCGCAGCTCGAATTCTCGATTTCGGCCACGAGCCGAGCCCCCCGCGGCGCCGAGCGCGACGGTGTGGACTACTACTTTCTGACCGAGGAGGAGTTCCGGCGCAAAATCGACGCCGACAGCTTCGTCGAATACGAAGAGGTTTACGCCGGCACCCACTACGGCACACTGCGCAGCGAGGTGGAGCGAATCTGGAACAAAGGAAACGTCATCGTATTCGACGTCGACGTAATGGGCGGCATCAACATCAAGCGCATCTTCGGCGACGACGCCCGTTCGATATTCATCATGCCGCCGTCGATAGAGGAGCTTCGACGCCGTTTGGTAAACCGCGCGACGGACGCACCCGAAGTAATCGAGAAACGCGTCGCCAAGGCCGAGTTCGAACTGACCAAGGCGGCGGAATTCGACTGCACGGTGGTGAACGACGACCTCGAAGAGGCCATAGCCCGAACCACGGACATAATAACCCGATTCATCGAGGAGTAGCGATGGCCAGACAACGCGTCATGCTATATTTCGGGTCGTTCGACCCGATACACAACGGCCATACGGCGCTCGCCGAATGGGTCGTCGAGCACGCTCTGTGCGACATGGCCGTGCTTGTCGTCTCGCCGCAGAATCCGCACAAGCGCGACCTGCGGCAGACTCCCGAGCTCGACCGCTTCTCCATGGCCGAACTCGCCTGCGCGGCATCGCGCTTCCCCGACCGCATAAAACCGTCGGCAGTGGAGTTCCTGCTGCCGCGCCCGTCGTACACGATCGACACGCTGCGCTACCTGAGCGAAGAGTTCGGCGGCAACATGGAGTTCTCGATACTCATGGGCGGCGATTTGGTCGGGAAGTTCGACACGTGGAAAGAGGCCGAAACCCTGCGGCGCGACTATCCGATATACGTCTACCCGCGCCGGGGATACGACGTCTCGCAGCTCGGCGACGGAATGACCTATCTCTCCGACGCCCCGATGTGCGACTTCTCCTCCACGGAGGTGCGCCGCACGATAGAGACGGGCGGCGATGCGAGCCGCATGGTGGCGCCCGCCGTGCTGGGATACATCCGCGAGAAAAAACTGTGGAGTCCCGAGCTCTACTTCGATTCGCTCTCAGAGCGCATCGCCGCCGAGCCTGAGAACCCCGAAATTCTTCTCGAACGCGGACGCTGGTACTACCGCCGCAACGAGTGGGGCAAGGCCCTGAACGACTTCAACCGCGCAGCGGAGATAGCGCCCGACTGCACCGAAGCGCGACAGATGCGCGAAATGATTTACGAAATTCTGCAATTCAGATATACCGACATATACAATCCATGACAAACGACGAAAGACTCAAAATAGCGCTTCTCGCCGGCGGAGACTCCTCCGAACGCGAAATCGCACTTCAAAGCGCCGCGCAAATCGAAGCAGCGCTCGACCGCACCAAATACGACGTCACGCTCATCGACCTTCACCATCGCGACTGGCACTACACCTCGCCCGACGGACGACAGTGGCAGGTCGACAAGAACGACTTCTCGATAACCGTCGACGGAGAGCGCAGACAATTCGACTACGCACTCATCGTAATCCACGGCACCCCCGGCGAAAACGGCATGCTGCAAGGCTATCTGGAAATGATGGACATCCCGTTCTCGTCGTGCTCCATGACCTCCTCGGTCATCACCTTCGACAAGATTTCGACCAAGCGCGCCGTGGCCGGCTGCGGGATAAACCTCGCCCGCGAGATATTCGTCCGCCGCGGCGAGAGGGTCGACGCCGAGGCCATCGTCGCCGAGCTGGGACTTCCGCTCTTCGTGAAGCCCAACGCCAGCGGCTCGTCGTTCGGCGTTACGAAGGTCAAGAGTGCAGCGGAGATAGCGCCGGCCGTCGAGGCGGCGCTCGCCGAGAGCGACGACGTGCTCATCGAGGAGTTCGTCGCAGGCCGCGAAATGGGCTGCGGCGTGATGATAGCCGGCGGCAGGGAGTACCTGTTCCCCGTCACCGAGATTCGCCCGAAAAAGGAGTTCTTCGACTTCGAAGCCAAATACTCGGCCGGAGCATCCGAAGAGATTACGCCCGCCGAAATCGACGAAGACATCAGGGCCGAGCTCAACCGCATGACGCTGGCCGCATACCGCGCCTGCCGCTGCTCGGGCATAGTGCGCATAGATTTCATCGTAACGCCCGACGGCCGCCCCTACATGATTGAAATCAACACCATCCCGGGCATGAGTTCGGGCAGCATAGTCCCCAAGCAGGTGCGCGCCGCCGGAATGACGCTCGGGGAGGTGTACGACATTATAATCGAAAACACACGCCGCAAATGATCGAAATAGACGACAAAATCGTAAGCACCGACCTGCTTACCGAACGCTTCGCCTGCGACCTCGGCCGCTGCAAGGGCATATGCTGCGTGGAGGGCAATGCCGGAGCGCCGCTCGACATCGACGAGGTCGACACGCTCGAAGAGGAGTACGAGAATTACAAGCCCTACATGACACCCGAAGGCATAGCCGAAATCGAGCGTCAGGGATTCATGGTCGTCGACGAAGACGGCGACTACACGACGCCGCTCGTCGGCGATGCCGAGTGCGCATACTCGTGCACCGAGAACGGCATAACCTTCTGCGCAATAGAGAAGGCGTGGCGTGACGGGCGGACGACATTCCGCAAACCCGTCTCGTGCCACCTCTATCCGATACGCTTGGTGAACTTCTCGAACGGAACCGTCGGGCTCAACTATCACCGCTGGAACGTCTGCGCCTCGGCCCGCGAGTGCGGCGCCAAGGCAGGCATTCCCGTCTATCGCTCGCTCCGCGAACCGATAGTGCGCCGCTTCGGCGAGGAGTTTTACAAAGCGCTCGAAGCCGCCGAAGAGTATATCAACGAATCCCGAAACAACGAACGATAATCGAATTACAAGAAAAATGATAAGAACCTTCCTGTTTGCATCGGCACTGCTGCTGATAGCACCCGCATCCGCACAAAAGAGAACCTCGAAAAACCGGCGCGCGAAAGCTGCCGTCGAAGAGTCCCGCACGACCGACTCGCTGCGCAGCGTCACAGCCGGGCAGGCCGCCGAAATCGACTCGCTGAGAAGCCTGCTCTTCGCAGCAGAGCACCGCTCGGCGGAACCCGAAGAGACGATTGCCGAACCTGCGAAGATGTCGCCGGAGGACTCGATAGCCTACGTGCAGGCCCGGCTCCAACCGACCAAAATAGCATCGACGTTCGACACCAACGGAGTGGCCGTAATCGACACGCTCGGCTCGGGCGACCCGTCGGTCATGGTCGTACTCTACACCAACAACACATGGAAATACGTCCGCAACCGCGACGCAGTGAAAGACCCCACGGTATTCGACAAGTATTGGGACACCTCGTCGCTGTTCCCGTATCGCGAGGTCGGCATGAACGGCATTCCCAACTCGGTAATAATAGATTTGGTCGACGAGCACAACTGCTACCACTGCCCCTACAAGGGTAAAATACATCCGCGCGGCAAATACGGCCCGCGCCGCAACCGCCAGCATCAGGGCGTCGACCTTCCGCTCCGCACGGGCGACACGATTTATGCGGCGTTCAGCGGCCGCGTCCGCATCTCGCAGTACAACCGCGGCGGATACGGCAACCTGGTAATCATACGCCACGACAACGGGCTGGAAACATACTACGGCCACCTCTCGGAGCGTCTGGTCGAGCCCAATCAGTGGGTCGAGGCCGGACACGTCATCGGACTCGGCGGCTCGACGGGACGCAGCACCGGCCCGCACCTCCATTTCGAGACGCGATACTACGGCCAGTCTTTCGACCCGGAGCGTCTGATAGACTTCGAAAAAGGTTATCTCTGCCGTGAGATGTTTCTGCTGAAAAAATCCTATTTCAGCATCTATTCCAATGCCGGCCAGGACTTCGAGGACGAGATAGCCAACGAGGAGCAGGACAAGAAGGAGGCAGCCGAGCGGGCGGCGATGAAGTACCACAAGATTCGTTCGGGCGATACGCTCGGCGCAATCGCCCGCAAGTACGGCACGACGGTGAACAACATCTGCCGCCTGAACGGCATAAAGTCCACCACGGTGCTCCGCATAGGCCGCACGCTGCGAGTGAGATAGCGCACACTCATCAAATGGAAAAGGCTGTCTATCGGAAATAGACAGCCTTTTTCGTGTGCTAACATGAGCCGTGTCAGACCTCGCGGCAACCTATTCGGCCGACAGCGGACCGATGCCGCAATGACCGCTTTCGTAAGATATACGACATCATCTCCAAATCCGCCATGACTGCTACTGTTTGCCGCCGTAATCGCGTTCGCCGAAGATGCGCGAACCTACGCGAACCATCGTCGAGCCGCACTCCACGGCGAGAGGGTAGTCGTCCGACATTCCCATCGACACCGTGTCGAATCCGTCATCGAAATAGGCCGCCAGCTGCGCCTTGTACTGCATGAGAGTCTCGAAGTCGCGGCGCACGCGCCACTCGTCGTCGGTGTTCGTGGCGATGCACATCACTCCGCGGAAACGGACGTTGCGCAGGCCGCGCCACGCTCCGCCCGCCAGATAGTCGGCAAGCTCGGACATGCTCCATCCGCTCTTCGACTCCTCCTCGGCGACATGTATCTCCAACAGCACGTCTATCACACGACCGCACTTGGCGGCTTCACGATCTATGGTGTCGAGCAGACGGGCGCTGTCCGCCGAATGCACCATGGCCACGAACGGCGCTATGTATTTCACCTTGTTTGTCTGCAAATGGCCTATCATGTGCCACTCTATATCCTTGGGCAAAGCCTCGTATTTGGCCTTCATCTCCTGCGGCCGGCTCTCTCCGAATACGCGCTGTCCGGCAGCGTATGCCTCCGCTATCGCCTCGGCAGGGTGGGTCTTCGACACGGCGACCAGAATAACGCCGGCAGGCAGGGCAGCTCGCACGGCGAGCAGATTATCCGTTACTGACATATATTTTCGTTAATTGTCTGCGTAAAATTACGCATTATTTCGTACATTTGACTCACAAATATCAGACAAAAGCGAAAATGAAGAGATTTTTGATTCCCGCAATTGCTTCGCTGCTGCTCGCCGCAGCGGCCGATGCCGACGCATGCACGAACTTCATCGTCACGCGCGGCGCTTCGACCGACGGGTCGATAATGGTATCCTACGCCGCCGACTCGCACCAGCTCTACGGAGCTCTCTATCGGACGCCCGCCGCAAAATACAAGGCCGGCGCCACGATGCCCGTCTACGAGTGGGACACGGGCCGGTTCCTGCGCGACATTCCGCAGGTCGCCGCCACCTACGGCACCATAGGCAACATGAACGAACACTCGCTCATCATCGGCGAGACCACGTTCGGCGGCCGCGAAGAGCTGGAAGACACGACGGGCGGCATCGACTACGGTTCGCTGATATACATCACCCTGCAACGCGCGCGCACGGCCCGTGAAGCCATCGCTACGATTGCCGAGCTGGCCAACACCTACGGCTACGCCTCTTCGGGCGAGTCGTTCTCCATCGCCGACCGCGAGGAGGCCTGGATAATGGAGCTCATAGGCAAGGGATTCGAGGACGACGGCAAGGGCGGCAACGCACGCCGCGGCATCGTGTGGGGCGCACGCCGCATACCCGACGGCTACGTCTCGGGCCACGCCAACCAGTCGCGCAT
Source organism: uncultured Alistipes sp. (assembly GCA_947174295.1). Taxonomy (GTDB): domain Bacteria; phylum Bacteroidota; class Bacteroidia; order Bacteroidales; family Rikenellaceae; genus Alistipes. Next base: position 7,234 of record CAMWIG010000063.1, read on the forward strand.
AACGACGTTCCCCATGGACGACAGCGAGAACTGTCTCTTCGCGCCGGACGTCGTATCGTTCGCGAGAGAGATGGGTTACTTCGACGGCGAGGATAAGGATTTCAGTTTCGCCGACGCATACGCCCCGGCCGATTTCGGAACGATTCGCGGCTGCGACGCCCGTGTATGGGCTTTCTTCCGCACCGTTGCCGACGGCATGGAGGCCTACGAGCGCTATGCCATGGGCTACGAGCCGCAGAACCGCATGCCGCTGTGGGTCAAGCCGCGCACCAAGGTATCGCCCAAAACCGTCTTCGACTGCATGCGCGACCACTACGAGGGCACGCCGATGGATATGACGACCGACCTCGGCGCGGGCGGTCACGCCTGCCCCTATCGCTGGCGTCCGATGTCGTTCGAAGTCGACGGCACAAAGTACCTCAACGAGCGCGCTACGGCCACGCAGCAGACCGGATTCTGGTTCGTGGCGCAGGCCCGCCCGCAGCTTCCCGACGATATGGGCATCCTCTGGTTCGGCGTCGACGACGCGGCCACCTCGTGTCTGACCCCGATTTACTGCTCGGCGACCGAGGTTCCCGTGTGCCTGAGCGAGCAGAACGGCTCGATGCTCGAATACTCGCCCACGTCGGCGTTCTGGCTCTTCAACCGCGTGACCAACTTCGCATATCTGCGCTACGACGTCGTCTCGGCCGACATCCGCAAGGTGGTCGACGAGTGGGAGAACCGCATGCTCGGCATCTGGGTGCCGCTTACCGACGCGAAAGCCGCCGCTATGAATGGCAAGAAGCGCAAACGCTATCTCACCGACAACTCGACCGCCATGGCGCAGGCTCTGTTCGCCCGCTGGGACAAGCTCGACAAGTATCTGCTGCTGAAATACATCGACGGCAACGTAAAGAGCGAGCACGCCGACGTGCTGTCGTATCTCGACGGCGACAAAGGCCCGGCTCACTTCGTCGACAACGGCACGGGCCGCAACATTCCCGACAAGATTCAGTGGCCCGGCTACAACGAGAAGTGGAAACGCGCCGTAGCTGCCGACAACGGCGACGTACTGCGCATAGCCGAGTAATGCGGCATCGCCTTTGCATCAGTTCAACCTTAAAATTTTCGACCATATCATGAACTACGACGTAATAGTAATAGGCAGCGGCCCGGGCGGATATGTCGCCGCCATACGGGCTGCGCAGCTCGGCATGAAAGCCGCCGTCGTCGAACGCGACGCCGTCGGCGGCGTATGCCTGAACTGGGGTTGCATCCCGACCAAAGCACTGCTCAAAAGCGCACAGGTGTACGGCTATTGCAAGAATGCGGCTCACTACGGAATCGACATCGCAGGAGAGGTCATGCCCGACTTCGCCAAAATCGTAGCCCGCTCCCGCACGGTGGCCGAGACGATGAGCCGTGGCGTGCAGTTTCTGCTGAAAAAGAACGCAGTCGACGTCATCGCCGGGCACGGACGCATCGCAGCTCCCGGCATAGTCGATGTCGACGGCACGCAGTACGAAGCGCGCCACATCGTAATCGCTACTGGCGCCCGCCCGCGCGAGATGCCGTTCATGCCCGTCGACGGACGGCACGTCATCTCGTCGCGCGAAGCACTCTCGTTGGAGACTCTGCCCGAATCCATGATAGTGGTGGGCTCGGGTGCCATCGGCAGCGAGTTCGCATACCTCTACTCAACGCTCGGCGTGAAGGTCACCGTCATAGAGTACATGCCGCAAATCATGCCGCTCGAAGACGAGGAGGTGTCGAAAACCATGGAGCGTGCGTTCCGAAAGATGCGCGCCACGGTCATGACATCGGCTACGGTGAAAGCCGTGCGCGTCAACGAACAGGGCCGGTGCGAAGTCGACGTCGAAGGCAGGAAGGGAGCCGAGACTCTCACGGCGGACATCGTGCTGTCGGCCGTAGGTATCAAATCCAACATCGAGAATCTCGGACTGGAAGAGGTCGGAGTCAACGTCGAGCGCGACAAAATCACTGTCGACGACCGCTACCGTACCAATGTCGAGGGCATATACGCCATAGGCGACGTCATCCCGACCCCGGCGCTCGCCCACGTGGCCTCGGCCGAGGCCATACGCTGCATAGAACACATTGCCGGTCTCTCTCCCGAGCCGATAGACTACACGACCGTTCCGTCGTGCATCTTCACCTCCCCGGAGGTGGCATCGGTGGGCATGACCGAGCAGCAGGCCGTAAAGGCTGGCATCGACTACCGCGTCGGCCGCTTCCCGTTCACCGCATCGGGCAAGGCCACGGCGGCCGGCGACCGCGACGGCTTCGTGAAGGTCATCTTCGGTGAAGGCGATCGGCTTATCGGAGCCCACCTCGTGGGTGCTAACGTCACCGAGATGCTCGCCGAACCGACGCTCGCCAAACAGCTCGGCGTCACAGCCGAGCAGATAGCCCGCACCATACACGCTCATCCGACCATGAACGAGGGTGTGATGGAGGCCACCGAGGCGGCATGCGAGAGAGCCATACATCTGTAAATCTCCACCTGCGAAAAGAGTATCGGCAGCTCCCGTCGAATGGGAACTGCCGATACTCTTTTTCAGCCGCGGCGGAAACTACTCC
>CAMWIG010000064.1 GCA_947174295.1 uncultured Alistipes sp.
TGCCCGCAGAGACCGAACGGCTGCGCGTATTGGCCATCGCCCGCGCGCGCCACACGGTCGCGGTCGACGGGCGGGAGATAGCGAACATGCCGCGCAAGGAGTTCGCACTGCTGGAACTGCTGGTCTCGTCGCCCGGGCGGCTCTTCACCCGCGAGGAGATTTACACGTGCGTATGGGGCGACGACGTGGTGGTCGGCGACCGCACAATCGACGTGCACATCAGAAAGCTGCGCCGCAAAATCGGCGACGACAGGATATCGACCATCAAGGGCGTAGGCTACAAATACCTGCCGTAACCGCACGGCTTCCGGCGAGTTGAACGACATTTACGAAAAATTGTCGATTTTTATCAGTTTCCGACGATAAATTTTTACTATATTTGCATTATTACTTGCAATCGGAAACTTTACGAATAAAAAACAATAAAAACTACTCGCAAAATGGTAATATTAGTACTCAACTGCGGCAGCTCGTCAATCAAGTATCAGGTCATCGACATGAACGATTCGTCGAGCGCCCTGCTCGCAAAAGGTCTCGTCGAGAGAATCGGTCTGCCCGAAGGCGACCTCACGCACAAGCCCGTCAGCAAGACGAACCTCGAAATCCACCAGCCCATACCCGACCACACGGTCGGAATCAGCCTCGTGATGAAGGCCCTGACCGATGCCGAGCACGGCGTCATCGCCTCGCTCGACGAGATTCGCGCCGTAGGTCACCGCGTGGCTCACGGCGGCGAGTTCTTCCCCGTCAGCTGTCTGGTCGACGAGGACGCCAAGGAGAAGATACGCTCGCTCTGCGCCATCGCGCCGCTGCACAACCCCGCGAGCCTGCAAGGCATCGAGGCAATCGACAACGTGCTGCCCGGCGTTCCTCAGGTGACCGTGTTCGACACGTCGTTCCACCAGACCATTCCCGCCGAGAACTACATGTTCGCGCTTCCCTACGAATACTACGAGAAGTACCGCGTGCGCAAGTACGGTTTCCACGGCACGAGCCACAAGTACGTTGCGAAGGCGGGCGCCGAGCTGGCCGGACTCGATATCGAGAACTCGAAAATCATCACCTGCCACATCGGCAACGGCGGCTCCGTCACGGCCGTGCTGAACGGCAAGTCCTACGACACGTCGATGGGCTTCTCGCCGCTGGACGGTCTGGTGATGGGCACGCGCTGCGGCAATGTCGACGCGAGCGCCATAACCTACATCGGCGCCAAGGAGGGAATGTCGTTCGCCGAGCTCGACACGATGATGAACAAGAAATCGGGCGTACTGGGCCTGTCCGACGTATCGAGCGACATGCGCGACATCGACAAGGCATACGACGAGGGCAACGAGCGCGCCATTCTCGCCCGCGACATGTACTACGGCCGCGTGAAGAAGTTCGTCGGCCAGTATGCCGCGGAGATGGGAGGCGTAGACCTCATCGTCTTCACGGGCGGCGTAGGCGAGAACTCCAAGGAGCTGCGCGAGAGCGTATGTTCGAACATGGAGTTCCTCGGCTTGGAGTTCGACCGCGAAGCCAACAACGTGCGCGGCGAGGACAAGATTCTCTCCACGCCGTCGTCGAAGGTCAAGGTGGCCGTCGTGGCCACGAACGAAGAGCTCGTAATCGCCACCGACACCTACAACCTCGTAAAATAAAACACTGCCGCATGCCGCCCCGTCACTCGGCGGGGCCGGCTGCCGCACACTATGAAATCAATACAAACTAAGAAATAGCAGAAATCATGATTGAGCATTTGTCACAGATTGTCGAAGAGGCAAGAAAGAAAGGTAAGAAGCGTCTGGCCGTAGCCTACGGTCAGGATTCCCACACTCTCGCCGCGGTTTACGAGGCCTACAAGGAGGGACTGGTAGAGCCCACGCTCTACGGCGAGCGGGCCGTCATCGAGCAGATTTGCAAGGAGGAGGGTCTCGACATCGCAGCGTTCAACATCGTCGACGAGAAGAGCGACACGGCGTGCGTGAGCAAAGCCGTCGCAGCGGTTGTCGCCGGCGAGGCCGACGTGCTGATGAAGGGTCTGGTATCGACCGACAAGTACATGCGCGGCATCCTCAACAAGGAGGCCGGACTCTTCCCCCCGAAGGGTGTGCTCAGCCACGTGTCGATCGTAGAGATGCCGTGCTATCCCAAGCTGCTCGTAATCTCGGACGTAGCCGTGATTCCGCAGCCCGACTTCAAGCAGAAGCAGAAGCAGATAGGCTATCTGGCGCAGACGGCGAAACTTCTGGGCATCGCAACTCCTAAAATCGCCTGCATCGCTCCGTCGGAGCAGTTGCTGCCGAGCGTCGTCTCCTCGACCGAGGGTGCGCTGCTGGCCAAGATGGCCGACCGCGGCCAGCTGGGCAACGTCATCGTCGACGGTCCTCTGTCGCTGGACGTAGCGCTCTTCAAGGAGGTCGCCGAGCACAAGAAAGTGAAGGGTTCGTCGGTGGCCGGCGACCCGGACTGCCTCCTCTTCCCGAACATCGAATCCGCAAACGTATTCTTCAAGTCGGCGACCCACCTTTGCAAGGGCGAGCTGGCTGCCATGGTAATGGGCACCAAGGTTCCGTGCGTCCTCACCTCGCGCGGCGACACGAGCCTTACCAAGCTCTATTCGATAGCACTCGCCTGCCTGGCCGCTAAATAGCTATCGTTATGGGCTTCAAGATTTTAGCGATAAATCCGGGCTCTACATCTACAAAGGTCGCTCTGTATTACGACGAGCGGCCTTTGTTGGATATGACCCTGCGCCATACCCACGACCAGCTCGCACGCTTCCACTCCATAGCCGAACAGATGGAGTGGCGGCGCGACATGGTGCTGCAAGGAGTTGCGGAACACGGATTCTCCATATCGGACCTCTCTGCCGTCATCGGCCGCGGAGGTCTGACGAAGCCCATCGAGGGCGGAATCTACGAAGTCAACGACGCGATGGAGCACGATCTGATTCATCCCCGCATGCAGCACGCCTGCAACCTCGGAGGACTAATCGCCCGCGAAATCGCACGACGGGCCGGCATCAAGGCCTACATCGCAGACCCTGGCGTGGTCGACGAGATGAACGAAATGGTTCACGTCACGGGACTGCCCGACATACGGCGCATCTCGATATTCCATGCTCTCAACCAGCGGGCGATAGCCCGCATACATGCCCGCCGCAAGGGAGTCGCCTACGAGGATATGAACCTCATCGTCGTACATCTGGGCGGCGGCATCTCCGTGGGCGCGCACTGCCGCGGCCGCGTGGTGGACAACAACAACGCCCTGAACGGCGACGGCCCATTCGCTCCCGAACGCTCGGGAACGCTTCCGGCCGTCAGTCTGGTCGACCTCTGCTTCTCGGGCAAGTACACCCGCGAAGAGATGCACAAGCTCCTCGCCGGCAAGGGCGGCATCACGGCTCACCTCGGCACCAACTCCATAGTGACCGTCGTCGAACGCATAGAGCGCGGCGACGAACACGCGAAGATGATACTCGACGCCATGTGCTACAATGTCGGCAAGCAGGTCGGCGCCATGGCCGCAGCTCTCTACGGCCGCATCGACGGCATACTGCTCACGGGCGGCATCGCCAACAGCAACTATGTTGTCGACCGCATTCGCGAGCAGTGCTCGTTCCTCGCGCCGATATCGGTCTACGCCGGCGAGAACGAGTTGCAGTCGCTGGTCGAGAACGCACTCGCTGTGCTTCGCGGCGAGATAGAGGCCAAGCAGTACGTGTAACGCACACCCCGCCGCAAGGCGGATACAAACTCTTTCGGACGCAGGTCTCGAACCCGCAGCGGTGCGACTGAATCGCATCGCAGGCATGCAGGTTCGTCGGCTGCGTCCGCTTTTTTATTTCGAAGAGATAGAAAAATATATTATATTTGCGGCGAAAATCGGCCGCGAGGCCGGTGTACGAAATAAAGGGTTAGCAACTCTTTGTACCTTTGCGCAAACATAGGAACTCCCGTTCGGGAGAGTTTGATACGGTATAATAGTTGTCAGCCCCTTGTCGTGTCATATCCGCTGAGGATATGCAGACAAGGGCGCGGGACGGCTTCCGTATCGGGTATTTCCTATGACCTGCGCAAAGGGGCCGACACCGCGCCTGCTTTTTTTATACGACGCTTTCTACACACTCAACTGATTTGTACACACGGAGTCGCGCAACGCCGGCGGGCGAAGCGGACACCGCCAAAAACATTCGCCTATGAATGAAATCGAACAGACTCCGCTAACGGAGCAGCAGTGCGACACTCTGCACGACAATCTCTATCGCCGTTATGTCGGCGAGGTCATCTCTCTCCTGCGAAAATACCCGGTTATGGACGTCGCACGCGACGAGCTCATGATTCGCGTCGTCGACACCTCGCTCGACGAACTGCGCTCGCGCCCCGACGACGACGAGGGCGAAATCGAGGCCGCCGACGTCATGATAGACCGTCTGAAATACATCGACGGCGAATCGTTTCTGTGCGAATACACGGGCACGAACTTCAATTTGGACGACTACGTCGAACAGTTCGACGAAACGGAGGATGACGAAGCGTCCGACGAGCTCGACATCCAGCGCATCCCCGGCACCGAATCGTCGCTGACGATACGGCTCGACGGACTGCACCGCACCCCGTGGACAGGCCTGTTCAACATGTACTCGATAATGAAACTCGCCCGCCATGCCGCACGCATCATCGAGAGCGGAGCACCGGCCGAGGAGTTCGCTCCGTTCTGGATAGAAAATCTCGAAGACGACGGCTGGGAAGAGGATTTCAGCGCTGCGGAACGCGAACTTCGCGACTCGCCGGCGCAGTAACGCGACACCGCACGGCAGAAACACGATTCCCGATACTCGGCACGCACGGTGCAGGTATCGGGAATGCGATTTTAAGGCCGGACTCTCGACCGGCGACACTCGGGGCGGCTACTCACCTATGCGCTGGCGCACGACCTCGAAGAGCATCACAGCAGCGGCGGCCGACACGTTGAGCGACTCGATGTGGCCTATCATCGGAATGGCCAGCTCCTCGTCGCAGAGTTTGAGCACGTCCTTCGAGATGCCCTGGTCCTCCGAACCCATGACGATGGCCGTCGGCCGGCGGAAGTCGGCATCGTAGAGCAGCTTGCGGCTCTTCTCCGTGGCGGCCACAATCTGAAATCCTTCCGTCTGCAACATCTTCACCGTATTGCGGACAGAACCCACGCGAGCGACGGGTATCGCCGTCAGCGCACCGGCCGACGAGCGTATGGCCTCGGCATTCACCGGCGCAGAGTTTTTCAGCGGCGTGATGAGTCCGTGTGCTCCCGCACACTCGGCCGAACGGGCTATCGCGCCGAAGTTGCGGACGTCCGTAACGCCGTCGAAGACGACTATAAGCGGCGTTTCGTCCTCGGGCACGCGTTCCAGAATGTCGGCCACCTCGACATACTCTATGGCGGCAATCTGCGCCACCACGCCCTGATGATTTCCGCGCGTAAGCCGGTTCAGCTTCTCGACCGGCACCTCCTGCCAGCGCACGCGGTAGCGCGCGCAGATGTCTTTGAGCTCTGCCATGAGCTGCCCCTCGGCACCCTTGCGTATGAAGAGCTTCTCAATCTGTTTCCCCGACTCGACGGCCTCGACAACGGGCCGGATTCCGAATATTATGTTTTCTGCCATAATTCTATTTCTTTAAATTTTTCAAGGTCAGTAAATTTCGCCCATCGCCTTCCGAACGCTCCGCGCGACCTGCACGGCAAAACGCTCCGGCAACCGGCCGTTCATGCGGCGTGTACCTGCGATTTCCACCGAGCGCACCTTCATGCCGGCGGTTCGAAGCACCTCGCCGACACTGCGCACGGCGCCACGGCTCTGTCCGCACAATACGTTGAACGGCCACGGCGTGGTGCATGCCGCGATTACCACGGCCCGACGGCCTTTCAGTCTCGGCTGCGGGATGCCGCTCGGCGATTCTCCCATGAAAACGGGCACCGTCCGCTCGAATATCATCTTCAAACGCGCCGACATGCCGCCCCAGTAGGTGGGCGTTCCCACTATCAGCACATCGGCCACGCGTATCTGCTCGGCCACGCGGTGGGCGGCATCCTCGGGAAGCGCACAGCGGCCGGTCGTGCGGCAGCACATGCAGCCCGTGCACGGCGCCACGCCGGCTGCATAACAGTCGATGCGCGCGACCTCCGCGCCGGCGCCGGCGGCCGCCTTTTCCGCTGCCGCAAGCGCCTGCGCCACGATGCCTGCCGGACGGGGCGAGCCGTTGATTACAAGTACTTTCATATGCAGGCTATCCCTCCTCTACTATCTCCAACTCGTAGGAGGCCTTCTCCCACTCGTGCATCTGATGGTCGTACTGCGCTTTGAGGTCGTTGTAGGCCTTGTAGTCCGACTCGTTGTACTCGGCAGCCGCGGCGAAGCGGGCATCGTACTCGGCGATGCGGCGCTCGATGTCGGCCAGCGACGCTTCGACGGTCTCGACAGCCTTGCGCAGCTTGCGCAGCAGCTTCTCCTGCTCCTTCTTCTGCTCGTAGGAGAGCTTTCCGGCACCCGCCTCGGGTTTCGGCGCAGCGGCGGCAGCGGGCGCGGCTTTGCGCTCGACCTCCTGCAAGCTGTCGAGCCGGCGCTTTTCGAGGAAATAGTATATTCCGCCCAGATACTCCTTCACGCCGCCGTCGCGGAACTCGTAGACCTTCTGCACCATGCCGTCCAGGAACTCGCGGTCGTGCGACACGACGACGACCGTTCCGTCGTACTTCATGATTGCGTTTTTCAGTATGTCCTTCGAGCGCATGTCCATGTGGTTCGTGGGCTCGTCGAGAATCAGCAGGTTGTGCGGTTCGAGCATCAGCGCCGCCAGCGCCAGACGCGACCGCTCGCCGCCCGAGAGCACCTTCACCTTCTTGTCGATATCCTCGCCGCGGAAGAGGAACGCACCGAGAATGTCGCGCAGACGGGTGCGGATATCGCCCACGGCCACGCGGTCGAGAGTATCGTAGACCGTAAGCTCGCCGTTCATCAAATCCTCCTGATTCTGGGCATAGTAACCTATGTTGACATTCGCGCCGATGCGCACCGAGCCTTCGGTGGGCGCGAGCATGCCGACCAGAATCTTCGCCAGCGTGGTCTTGCCCTCGCCGTTGCGGCCCACGAGCGCTATCTTGTCGCCCTTGGCTATGGTGAAGTCCGCGCCGCTGAACACGTGTTTCGCACCGAACGACATTCCCGTCTCCTTAATCTCGGCCACGACCTGCCCCGAGCGCGGCGCAGGCGGGAACTTTATGTTGAGCGTCGCCAAATCCTCCTCGTCGACCTCGATGCGCTCGATGCGTTCCAGCTGCTTGATGCGCGACTGCACCTGATTGGACTTCGTAGGCTTGTAGCGGAACTTCTCGATGAACTCCTCGGTCTTCTCGATCATGCGCTGCTGGTTCTCGTAGGCGGCCATCTGCTGCGCCCGGCGCTCGGCCCGCAGAACGACGTATTTCGAATAGGGAACCTTGTAGTCGTAAATCTTGCCCAGCGAGAGCTCCACCGTGCGCGTGGTCACGTTGTCGAGGAACGCGCGGTCGTGCGAAATCAGCAGCACGGCGCCGTTGTAGTTGCGCAGGTACTCCTCCAACCACTGTATCGACTCGATGTCGAGGTGGTTCGTCGGCTCGTCGAGCAGGAATATCGACGGACGGCGCAGCAGCAGCTTCGCCAGCTCGATGCGCATGCGCCAGCCGCCCGAGAACTCGCTCGTCGCGCGGTCGAAGTCCTCGCGGCGGAATCCCAGACCGAGCAGCGTCTTCTCGATATCGGCCTCGCGGGTCTCGCCGCCCAGAATGTGGTAGTGGTCGTTGGCGTCGTTCAGACGGTGCAGAAGCTGTTCGTAGCCGGCCGACTCGTAGTCGGTGCGCTCGGCTATCTCGCGCGTCAGGCGCTCGATTTCGGCTTCGAGACGCAGCACCTCTTCGAATGCCTTCTCGGTCTCGTCGCGCAGAGTCGTGGTGTCGGCCACCTTCATCTGCTGCGGCAGATAGCCTATCGTGCACTCGCCGTTGCGCGTCACGGCACCCGATGTCGGCTCCTGCTCGCCGGTGATGATGCGCAGCAGCGTCGTCTTGCCCGCTCCGTTCTTTCCCACCAGACCTATGCGGTCCTTGGGGTTGATGAGGAACGATATGTCGTCGAATAACGTCCAGCCTCCGTAGCTGACCGTAAGATTGTCGAGTGAAATCATCGTATGTTCAGTAGTTTTTCAATTTCCGCAACGGGATTTTCCGCTCCGAACACGGCGCTGCCGGCGACTATGGCGTCGGCGCCCGCCGCGAAGACCTCGGCGGCGTTGGCGGCCGAGATGCCGCCGTCGACCTCCAAAATCGTCCCCGTGCCCGCGAGGTCTATCATCCGCCGCAGGTCGCGTATCTTCGCCGTCGAGGAGGGGATGTATTTCTGTCCGCCGAAACCGGGCTCCACGCTCATCAGCAGCACGAGGTCGGCATCCTCCAACACGCCGTCGAGCACCCCGACCGGCGTGGCCGGCTTAATCGACACGCCGGCCCGCACGCCGAGACGGCGTATCGAGCGCAGACACCCGCGTATGTCGGCCGCGGCCTCGCAGTGCACCGTCACGATGTCGGCGCCAGCCTCGACGAAACGTTCGACGTAGCGCTCGGGCTCCACAATCATCAGGTGGACGTCGAGCACCTTTCGCGTGGCCCGCCGCACGGGCTTCATCACCGGGAAGCCGAACGATATGTTCGGCACGAACACGCCGTCCATGACGTCGATATGCAGCCACTGCGCAGCGCTGCCGTCTATCATCTTCGTGTCGCGTTCCAGATTGCCGAAGTCGGCCGAAAGCATCGAGGGGGAGACTATACGTTGCATTCCTAATTACAGTTTTCGATTCCGCACGGCGGTGTACCGACAGCCGCCGGCAACTCCCGCGGCATCGGCCCGCAGGCCCGGCCGAAGCAGCCGCGAGGGTCGGCCCGCACCTTGCGCGGTTACCTTGATTATCGCAATACAAAAATACAAAACAATTCACAAATTCTGCCGAAGATGTATGAATTTTGTTCGAAATATGTTTACCTTTGTGTGATTGAATTAACCGTATTCCGCATGAAAATCCTGATTCTCAACGGGCCGAATCTCAACTTGCAGGGTCGTCGCGACACGTCAGTGTACGGCACTGCGACCTTCGAGGAGTATCTGCAATCGCTGCGCGAGCGCTATGCGCAGGTCGACATCGACTACATGCAATCCAATGTCGAGGGCGAACTTATCGACGCCCTGCACGACTCGATGGGCCGCTTCGACGCCGTGGTGCTCAACGCCGGAGGCTACACCCACACGTCGGTCGCGCTGCGCGATGCCGTGTCTGCCGTGACCACCCCCGTAATCGAGGTCCACATATCGTCGATTCTCGCCCGCGAGGAGTTCCGCCGCACGTCGCTGCTGGCCGGCGTCGCAGTCGGCTCGATTATGGGCTTCGGCCTGGAATCGTACCGGCTCGGAGTGGAAGCGGCTCTGGAAATTCAGAATTCGAAATTCAAAATTCAAAATTAACTCACACACAGCGGATTCTGTGTTTTACGGGTCGCGAAAGAGCCGGAAGCAGACCCGACAGGAACACACACGATACAGCCGGTATCGCGGCCCGATGCCGCCGCAAGGCGGCGGAAGCGGAAGCATGCCGGATCCACGAACCGAAATCAAAACACACACAATATGCAAAGACGCAAGAAAACGAAAATCGTCGCTACGCTCTCCGACTTCCGATGCACCGAAGAGCTC